>JANYAH010000074.1 GCA_025361425.1 Candidatus Solibacter sp.
TAGTTCCACTTTGGCTCTCCTGTTTTCCAAAACCGTCCTTCCTTCTGGGCCTGGAGGCCCGAAACAAGGTATACGATTTATGGTTTACAGGTGGGGCCAGATCAAAGCATCGAAAGGGGCCAATTCAGAGTAGCGAACTCAACAGTGCCGAGCAAGCAGCCCTGCCTGACGCTGAAGATCAGGCGACGGCCCCTGCGGACCACTCGGCGCTGCCAAGTTCTTCGCGTCAGGAGTCGTCACTCGATTTCGGCTGGCGTTTTCATCTCGGAAACGCGAACGATGCGACAAAAGCTTTCCGCTTTGGCGAACCGGTTCGCGAGGGTACCTTCTCGAAAACCGGCCAAGCCTGGCTGCACAACGACACGCTCCAAATAGCCATTTTCAGGGGTCTCGCCTTATGACGCAAACCGTCTACGCCGTTGTTCTTTTCTTCACTGCCGCATTTTCTTTGAGCGCCCAAAAGCAACTCACGGCATATGTCAATCCGTTTCTGGGAACTGCACCCCTGACGGACCTTGAGGACATCGGGTTCACCCCTCCCTGGCGAGTATGGGCGGGTCTGGTGTTTCCCGGGACATCCGTTTAAAACGCCATGGTTCAGCTGAGCCCGATCACCAAGTTTGGCAGTGGTGCGGGGGGTTTCAAACCAAAACCATTCTATGAAAGAAACTCCAAAACAAAGACCAAGGGGCTTGAGGCGGTCGCAGCGCCTCCCGCTGGTCGGTGCCGGCGCCTTGCCCACTGTTCAAATTCCGTCGGAATCGCCCCCGCTGCTTTCACCCCAACCCACACCAAACAGCGAAGAGGCGCACGTTGCATGATGTGGATATCGTTGTTGCGGCTGCGGGTCCAGGGGGACCCGCGTGGACCCGGGGGGCCGCCCAAGGGCGGCACACGAGTTGCAGTGGTGGGGCACCAAGGATGGCACATCCAGGTCCGAGCTTCTTTCGGATGCACAAGGCACAGCCTTATGCCATTCGTTCCACCGCTTCCTTGCAGCGCCGCGTGCATTCCGCGCTGAAATCCATGTGCGGCTCGAGCGATACGGGGCCCGCGTAGCCAATGCCGCGAAGAGCGCGGAAGTGTGCGGCGTAATCGATCATCCCCTCACCCGCCGGCACCCACTCCGGGAAGCCCGCGCCGCGCGTCAGCGGACGCAGATCCTTAATATGTACGTTAGCGATGAATGGCGCAACCGCGGCGAACTCGTCGAGCGGATCGCGATTCTCCAGCCACGCCACATTTCCCGGATCGTAGTTGATTTTCAGTGCGGCCGAACCCGCGCGCGCGATCAGCGCCGCCGTGGCACGGCCGCTGTCGCACCAGCAGATGGGCTCGGGCTCAATGATGAGCGTCAAGCCATCGGCGCGCGCCCGGTCCCCCGCCTCGGCCAACCACGCTACCACCTGGGCTGGCGGATTGGCGCTCGAAAAGTCCGGCGCCGTGGCCTCCATCGCGCCCGGCTTGTGGAAGCCGAACACGATCAGCCCAGGCAGTTTCCAGCGATGCGCCCACTCCACCGCCCGCGGATACACTTCGTCCATCTCGCGCCGGAAGGCCGCCGCATCGTCCGTATTCTTGAACAGTCCCGGCGAGAGCGCCGTGATCTCCACGCCTTCGTCGCGCGCGATGCGCTCCACTTCCAGCATCGTCGGCTCGCCGCACATGGGCGCGCGGCCTGCCGCCAGATTGCGGATTTCGTACCGCCGCAATCCCAGCGGCACGCCCACGCGCAAGGCGGCGGCGAAATCGCGCGCGATCTCATCGGCGACAATGCCGAGCTTCATGCGCGTTCCACACCGCACTCCACCGCGCGCCCGGTGCGCGTGGATTCGTAGAGCGCCGCCACCACCCGCAAATCGCGCACACCGCTCGAAATGGGCACCGGTGCGGGCCGCCCATCGCGCACCGCTTCCAGGAATTGCAAGTGTTGGTTCAAGGGGTTGGTGATGTCCGCGAACGCCGGCGGCTGGATCTCCATCTGCTGCTCTTCGCCCCAAAAGCCGCCGAACTGCTCCAGCAGGCCTCCGGAATACTCCGCGACGCGCCCGTGATATGGCCCCACGCTGGAGCACAACGCCAGCTTGTTATCGCGATAGATGAACCGCCCCTTAGTGCCATGCACGGAGAGTTCCTCGCCATTAGTACACCAGGCCGTATCGATGGTGAGCATGGCTCCGCTATCCAGTTCGAAGACGGCCACCGCCAGATCTTCGCCTTCCAGGCCGGGACAGTGCAGATTGCGCGCGAAGCCGCTAGCGCGCACCACGCGTGCGCCCGTGGCCCATTCAAAAATGTGGACGTAGTGCACCGCGAGTTGAATGAAACAGCCGCCGCCGGTCTGCGTGACGCTGCCCCGCCAGTTGGGGTTGCCCTGGAGCGCTTCCTGGGACCACATCATGCCGCCCGTGTGCATCAGGCGCGCGTAGCAGTGCACGATGCCGCCCAGCCAGCCCTGCCTCACCATGTCGCGCAGATCGTGGATCAGCGGTTGGTCGAAGTAGCTCATATAGAGCCCCACCGTGTGGGTGGACCGCTCCGCCGCCAGAGCGACGGCCTCCGCATCGGCCAGATTGGGCGCCACCGGCTTCTGCAACAGGACGTGTTTGCCGGCCTGGATCGCCGCCACCGCCTGCGCACAGTGAAGGTGGTTGGGGCTGCTGATGATGACGGCGTCGATTTCATCCGTCATAGCCTCGGAATAGTCGGTGGATGCCGCCGCCCCGGGAATGGTCTCCGCGGCCTTCTGCGCGAAAGCGGGCACGGCGTCGATGCAGTTGACCACGCGCACCCAGTCCAGATCCCGGTAGACGCCCAGGTAGTGGGTCGCCATGCCGCCGCATCCGACAAACGAAACGTTGATCATGCCTTCTTCTCCCGTGTGGCGGATCGCGTGGCATACAGCGCAATCGACATGCCCACCAGCGTGGCCGCTACCATGGCGAACGCCTCAACGGGCGTCACCTTAAGGTACAGAATTAGCACGCCGCAGAACATCACGCTGGCCGCGATCACCTTGTCGGTGATTTCACGCTCGCGGAAGTACAGCCATCCCGCAAGCACGCTCAGCACGATTCCCGCGCGCTTGATGCTCACCGTGATCACCACCGGAATGTACGCGTAGCTGGCCAGTTGAAAGAGCAGCGACACGGCGTCGAACAGCCCCGCCAGCACGATCCACCTGGCGTTGCCGCGCGCCGCGGCGGCAAAATCGCTCTTCCGCGATTTAGCCAGCACGTAGAACGAAATCGACAGCCCCACTCCGTAGGCGAAGGACTCGGTAAAGACGTCGCTCATCTTCACTAGCTTCGCGTCCAACGGGTTGGTCAGCGAAAAGATCAACGCCACAATCAGCATGTAGCGGCTGCCCTTGTATTCCAGCACGGCTTTGACCGGCGCCATCCAGCCCACCGCGAACAGTTGCCGGTGCATGGCCAGCGAACCCACCACGATCAGCACCACGCCCAGCAGTTTGATGAGCTCCGGCTTCTGTCCCAGAATGATGTACGTGCTCGGAATCAGAAACACCGGGGTGAAGGCCAGGAACGGAATGCACATCGAAAGCGGCGAAATTTGCAGCGCGCGGAAATACAGCCACATCACGACGGTGATCAGACCTACGTCCAGCACGAGGTAGATCAAAAAGGTGGGGACCGGCGCCAGTGGGAACAGGCCAAACAGCAGGCCGGCATCGCGAATCGCGATCGGCACGCCGCGCAGAATCTGCACCAGCAGCACCAGGCCGAAAACCACCGCCACCGCGATGCGAATCCAGAAAGTGGCCGGAAACAAATCGCGCTGGTCGAGCGCGCGCTTCCGCCACACGTCGGTCATCACGTTGGTCACGGACATGGCCGCCGCCAGCAGCAGTCCGATGGGCGCAAAACCCAGAGTATCCATGGGTAGCTACTTCGCCACCAGCGTCACCGGCCCCAACATGCCCGCCGGCAGCGAACGCACGCTCACCATATCCTGAGCCTGGAATTTTTCGCCGTATTTGGCCGTCAGTCCCTTGTAGTCCGGCAATGGTTCCTTGGCCAGTACATTGAGCGCGAGATTCGCCACCACCACGCGAATTGCATTTTCGCCAGGCTTCAGCAAGCCCGTGATCTCCACTTCAAACGGCGCCTTCCACACCGCGCCCGCCGCCTTCCCGTTGATGAACACCTGCGCCGCCTCGCGCACCGGACTCTCCAGCCACGCCCGCATGCCTAAAGGCGCGCGCCGCTCTGATGCCGGGTCCACCGCCGTGCCCTCGCCGAAGTTCAGGAAGACTCGCTGCCCGCCGCGCAGCATGGTCGGCGGAGCCGCCACCGTGCGCTCGTAAGTCGCCGTGCCGGAGTAGAATTTGCGGCTTTCGTCATCGGTCCACGGTCGCAGCGTAGCCATCTGCAGCGCCTGCGCCGAATCCGGGAACTTCACCGTCCAGTTGCCGCTCACATCCACCGGCGGAATCGCCGGACCGCCGGTCGCGGGGATGGCCGGCGCGGACTCCCTGGAGAACACCAGTACGCGCGATTCGTAGGGCGCCAGATCCAGGTCCATGCCTGCCTTCGCCGTTTTTCCGGTGAAAGGATCCCACCATGCCGCCTGTTGTCCCTGTACGCGGAAGGCCGCCTTGCCTTTTACGGAACGGTTCGTGGTGTTCGCCACGAAGTAAATGTCCGAGTAGGGCAGCTTGCGATGCACCGCGCCGACGTCCGGCGGCAGGGTGAAATCCGCCGGCAGCGCCGCATGCAGCTCGTCGCCCAACTTCGCCTCGTCGGTAAGTTGGAACTTGCCCGAAAGCTCGCCGATCTTCGCCGTATCGCCTTCCTCGCGCAGTCCCGGCGCCAGGGAGGGCAGCCGCCTGGTGAAGATTACCGTTCCGCCCTTTGCGGCGTACTCCGAAATCTTCTGGTACGTCGCCAGCGGAATGCGCTCCACGTTGGGCACAATCAGGATCTTCTGCGTGATGCCTTTCGCCAGTATCGCGCCATCGTCGGTGAAATCGAAGTTGTACCCGGCGTCCAGAATCGCCGGCACTAGATTCGGCCCAAGCAACGCCTCCATCGCCTGATTAACCGAATCGCGCCCCAAGGTAAAGCCCGCGAACGCGTCGTGCGTCGGCAGGTAGACCGCGACGTCGATGGCCGGGGTTCCCTGCCGCAAGATCCAACTGATCCGCTGCACGTAGGTGGTAATGTCCGGCATCACGATCCACCACGGGTTGTGCTGATTAAACACCGCCGCCGCGTAGAACCGCCAACCCGGCTCGGCCACCGAGGGCGGAGTGTACGGCCAGCCGTGCGCCACCAATTGATTCACCCCCTGTAAAAAGTGCAGGTCGGCCTCGGCTTTCATATCCAGCGGAGTGGCCCGGAACACCGGCGAATGCAGCCAGGTCCAAGTCTCGCTGGAGGTCACCGGCCGCCCGTAGAGGTGATTGGCCGACGATGCCCACCGCGTGGTAGAGAACCGACGCCATTGCGTGCCCTCGCCCTCCGACAGATCGACCAGGCGCTGGCTGGAGAGCGTCACCGGCGGAATCCCGTAGGTCTGCGAGCGGAACCTGGTGCCGTGCGCTTTGGCCCACGCCGTGACGGGCCGCAAGTATTTGTCGTCGCAAAGTTCGCTGAGCGTGAGGCCCCAATCGTGGCGGATCGCGCCGGTCTTTGGCCCGATGTCGCCGGCCAGCGCGGGCAGCAGCGGCGTGAGGTCATAGCCGCGCCGCTTCTGAAACTCCGCCAGGAAGTCGCCGGTCCAATCCGAGTTGTAGACTTCCAGGCTGTCGCTGAAGATGGCGTACGGCGGCGTCTTCGCCAGCGCTTTCAGCAGGGGTTCGCCGACTACCTTCAAATGCGCCTGAATCGCGGCGGTGTCGTAGTGATTCAACACCCAGCCTTCGGCGCCCACCGCCGACCGCTTCACCGTCTGGCGCGTATGGCTCGATATGAAAAACGTGGCCTGCCCGCTGGCCCCCGCCGGCACGGACACCTTGCCATTCGTCACGGCAACCTGCTTGCCGTCCAGGAACACCGCGATCGGCTTTTCGCCGGGCTGCAAAGCCGGCATGGCTTCCGGCGCTCCGCGGAACACGCGCAAACGCGGTGACGCCAACTCGACCGGAATATGCGGTCCCCCGAACGGCCATCCGCTACCCAGCGTCAGGTCCATCCGCAGTCCCAGTTCCTTGGCCTTTTCGCCGGTGAAGGTGAGCGCATCCAGGAACTCCGCGCTCATGTACGGATAATTCTTGATGCCTTTGGCCGCGTCGTCCAGTTCCAGCGCATAAGTGGGCTGGACTTCAAACCCGCCGATGCCGCCCTCTTTCATGAACCGCATCTCGCGTTCCAGTTCGGGCTTGGTGACGGACGGACCAAACCACCACCAGCGCACCATCATGCGAGCCTCGTTGGGCGGGCGCTCGAAGCCGCGCCGCAGTTCGGATACGTTCGCCGGGTCCGCGCCGAAGGCGAACGCCGCCATCAGCGCCAAAAACGCACTACGCCTCAACCATAGAACTGACATTTCGACCATGGTATGCCTCCGTCCGGGGCCACGCCAAGCAGTTTCGGCGAAGGCGCCCGTGTTTCAATAGAGAAAACACGCTCTTCACTGGTGGCTCTCGGCAAGATGGCGTGCTTTCATCGGTTTCCGCGATCTAAATACCACCATATCCGTAACTTCCACCGTACGCGACGCGCCCTCGTTGTTCCGCTTGGCGAAACTTGGACTGGCGCTTCGGATCTCTTTGACGTGGCACCCCTAAACCACAGATGATAGTGGATCGGGTGGCCAAATCGTGATTTCCAATAAACAGACTGATCGTATAATCCACGCGCTGAACGCGTTTCATATCGAATTGCCCTCGTGGGGCTTTGCCAATACCGGTACCCGTTTCGGCAAATTCCTTCAGCCGGCCGCAGCCACCTCCACGGCGGAAAAGTTCGCCGATGCCGGCCAGGTGCACCGCGTAACGGGCGTTTGCCCCAGCATCGCGCTGCATGTCCTGTGGGATCTGCCCAAGGGCGTTGGCGATTGCGTGGAAGTTCAGGCTCTGGCCGCCCAATATGGGCTGCGCCCTGGGTCCATCAACCCCAACCTGTTTCAGGATCAGAACTATAAGTACGGGTCCCTGGGCAATCCCGATGCGGCGATTCGCAAGGAGGCCATAGACCACATTCTGGATTGCGTCGAAATCCAGAAGCGCCTGGGCAGCCGCGATCTCTCCCTCTGGTTCGCCGATGGTTCCAACTACCCCGGCACGCAGAACATACGCCATCGCCGCCGCTGGTTTGAAGAGGGATTGAAAGCCACCCACGCCGCGCTCGCCGAGGGCCAGCGCATGATGGTGGAATACAAGCCCTTCGAGCCGGCTTTCTACCACACCGACATCGCCGATTGGGGCATGGCGCTGGTGCTGGCGCAGGCTGCCGGTCCCAAAGCCAAAGTGCTGGTGGATACCGGCCACCACTATCAGGCGCAGAACATCGAGCAGATTGTGGCCTGGCTGCTCGACATGAACATGCTGGCGGGGTTCCACTTTAACGACCGCCGCTATGCCGACGACGATCTCACCATGGGTTCCATCGATCCCTATCAGGTCTTCCGCATCTTCCACGAGATTGCGCACTTCGAGTTCGAGACCGGGCAGCGCGCCGATATCGCCTACATGATCGATCAGAGCCACAATCTCAAGGGCAAGATCGAAGCCATGATCCAGACCGTCACCACCGCCATGGAACTGTTCGCCAAGGCCGCGCTGGTGGACCATGAAAAGCTCGCCGGGTATCAGACCAGTTGCTCATTGGTGGATGCCGAAACGTGCCTCAAGGACGCCTTCTCCACCGACGTTCGCCCCGTGATCCAAGAGTGGGCCGTCTCCAAAGGTTTGCCTGCCGACGCCATGGACGCCTTCCGCCAGAGCGGCTATCTGGAGAAGATCACCGCCGAACGGAGCCAGAAGAACATGTCTGCGATCTCCAGCTATGCATAGAGGAGACATGCCGCGCTACGCATTCAACCTGCGCATCAAGGCGGACGCCATCGAAGAATACGAGAGCGAACACAAGCGGGTCTGGCCGGAGCTGCTGGCCAAGCTGAAGGACGTCGGAATCTGCGATTACTCGGTCTTTCGCCGCGGCCAGGATCTGACCCTGGTCCTGCGCACCGAAGATTTCGACAAGGCCTGGGACGAGCTCGACAAAGACCCCGTCAACCAGCGCTGGCAGGAGTTCATGGGCCGCCTCTTCGAACCCGTCCTTGATAAGCAAAACGGCGAGCGCTTCGCCATGATGAAGGAAGTCTTCTACCTGGAATAGGGTGAGGCCTGCCCAGTTCACTGCCGGAAACTTGGTGGCCATTCTCGCCGCCCTCTAACTGATTCTCCACCTTTACGCGGGCCGCTACTACGGCTACTTTATCGACGAGTTGTACAACCTCGCGCTGGCCAACCATCTGGCCTGGGGATACGTGGATGTAGCGCCGATGATCGCCCCCATCGGGCGCATCGAACTCACGCTGTTCGGTAACTCGCTCTCGGCCATCCGCCTTGCCCCCGCCCTCGCCGGTGCCGCTCTGGTACTGCTCACGGGAGCCATCGCGCGCGAACTGGGCGGACGCCGTTTTGCCCAGGGGCTGGCCGCCCTCTGCGTGCTGGTCGCGCCCCGCTGCCGCGTCCGGGCCAGCCGCAGCACCGTCTTGCGGGCATGCTGGATCAGCTTGCCCGGTTGCTGGAAAATCAAAAATCGTAGCCGCTTGGGGCGACGCGGGCCGGCGGCTGGCAGCTCAGCACCATTACTACGGTGCAAAGCGGCGGCGTGGACCCGGTTAAGCCCAATCACAGCCAGAGCGGCTGGTGGAACCCGGCGGCATTTTCCAACCCGCTCGCCGGCACGTTGGGGCCTGCGAGCGCAACATCCTGCGGGGACCGTGGCGAGGGAACGAAGACATTTCGGTCATCAAGCATTTCTCGATCACGGAAAGAAAGAGCCTGGAGTTCCGCATGGAGATGTCCAACGCTCCCAATCATGTGATGTTGTCCTCCCCTAATAACGTTAGTTGGGGTGGCGGCTCGGGTCCCACGCCGATAGCGACTCTCGGCACGATCACCGGGACATCGGGCTCAATGCGCCAGATCCAGTTCGCGCTCAAGTTGAACTTCTGAATGTTCTGGGTAGGCTTGCGCGATTCAGTTTGGGCGGAAGTACAACTCTTAGGCGGGCGAGCGCGTCCCGGGCGATCTTCGCAATGGGACGCGCTCCCTCCGCCAGAATCTCATGGAAAGATGAAATTCTCAAAAGGGTGCGGTCGCGGGAGTAACCGTCTGACTTTCGCCCGAACTGGGTGGATGTGCGACTCCGAAACGGCCGCTTTCCGAGCGCCCGACGGTGCGGCCCCTGCTACGCGAACAGGTTCTGCGCGCGCGCCAGGCGCTCGGCGACATGGACGCCGTTAGGGCATCGCACCTGGCAGCTGACGCAATCTTCACAGCGCACGGCGCGAGCCTCGTCCGGCAGGGCCAGGAAGTGCTCCCGTCCGAGGGCGAACTGCCCGTAGAAATCGGCGTAAGACAGATAGCGGAGGGTCTCCGGAACCGGCACGCCCTTGGGGCACTGGCCGTTGCACTGGTGGCACATGCGGCAGTAAAACGGCCGGATGTCCTGGTCGATCCGGGCCAGCAGTTTCTCATCTGCCGAGGCGAACGGCTCCGCCATTGCCCGGAAATTCATCTCCAGTTGTTCCATATCGGTCATGCTCGGAATCGAGGTGGCGAAGCGCGTGTCGCGCAGAACCCACTTCAGCGCCGCCAGCGGGCCATCCGGTTTTCGCGCGCGGGCGGCGGGAGCCATCACCTTCATCGCCACCAGGCCGATACCAGCACCGGTCAGCCTCTTGTAAGCCGGGTCGTTCGCCGTGCCCACCGCGAAACTGTAGGTGCTCAGCACGACTTCGAACTTCCCCACTTCCAGTACGCGGTCCACAATGGCATTGGGTTTGTGCGTGCTAATGCCGATGTGGAGGATTTTCCCCTGTTGTTTGGCGTTCTCCCAGACGGTGACCAGTTCGTCTGGAATTGCCGCGACCGTGTCCCTGGAGTGCATGTACCAGATGTCCAGGTGGTCCGTGCCGAGTTCCTTAAGGCTTGTGTCGAGTTCCGCCACGGCCTGCGTCGCGGTCTTAGCTTCGGATTTGCTGGAGAGCACAATCCGGTTGCGCGACTTCTTGAGGGCGGCCCCCACCATGCGCTCATTGTTTCCCGACTGGTACCCGCGGGCGGTGTCGAAATAGGTGATGCCGAGGTCGACCGCCCGGGAAATCACGCTGGAATCAGACGTAATCATGCACCCGTACCCGACTGTCGACACCTTGAGCCCTGTCTTACCCAGCGTCCGGTAGCGGACCGCCGCGGCTCGAGGCGATGCGGCTCCGGCCGCCTGCGCGGGAAGCGCCTGTGGCAGCGGAACGTTGGCTAGGGCGGCAACCGGAACGCTCAACCCGGCCACCATAAAGTTTCTACGCGAGGAATCAGTCTCCATGGCTATTCTCCAGAGTTGGACTCTTTGTTTCGGATGTCCGACTCTTATTGAGTCTACACCAGCGCGCCGTCTGGCGCCGCAGTTGTGAGTACGACCAGCACGGCAAACAGGCGGAACGGGAGCGTCAGCTCTCAGTCAAGTACACGGCGGAACCGGGACCGGGCACTCGCGCAGGGATGGCCGCTCGAGAGGGGCTCGCGTAAGCTCTATCTGTGTGACGCGAGCATCGGCTCTATCCCGATCAAATGACTCTGATAGAAACGAATGCGGGACCCTGGTATCGGCCGCGCGAACCGGTCGAGGAGCGGGATCTGTTCCGCACGGCGGTTCTCCGATGTGGGAGCGTTCCAGTAGAGGACACTTCAGTTTCTCCGTCGCGATATGGGCGCAGAAATATCCGACTGCCACCTTACTTGCAATTTCTCACGACACCACGTTTGCGCACTACGCGCATGGTTGCTTTGAACCATTGCGAGCGGAACCCTCCTGGGGCTAGAATCCGTGCAGAAGTGCTGTATTCGAGGTTAGATAACTATGCGCTCTCACACTGACTTGGCTCCACCCACACTAGAAACTGTCCCGCAACTCATTGATTCTTCAGCCAAATGCGCCCAGGCGATTCCACACATGTCAAAACGAATCGCGTACGCGGTGCTCCTGTTGGCTACCTTTGTGTCCGTTTTAACGACGCCGGTTCTCGCCCAACAGGGAGCCAGCATAACCGGCGTTCTGGCCGACTCCTCCGGGGCCGGTGTGCCAGATGCCAGCTTGGCACTGACCAACCAGGACACTGCTGTGATCCTATCAACGGTGAAATCCGACGCCAGCGGGAACTTCTCGTTTCTGTCCGTCCCGGCGCCGGGTACCTACACCATTTCAGTTCAGGTCGCTGGTTTCGCTCGACTCGAACACAAGGACATTGTTGTCACGCAAGGTGAGAGAAGGTCCGTCGGGATGCTCGCTCTCGTAATCGGCAGTGCGACCGACGCAGTGACCGTGCTGGCCGAAGTCACTCCCGTTCAAACCGCCAGCGCGGAACGTTCTGGCAACCTCGACAAACACGAAATCTCAGCTCTCCTCGCTCGCGGATTAAATTTTGCCGGGTTGCTGAGGAGTCTTCCTGGCGTCTCCGGCGGCGTCGACCCCACGTCGGCGGCAGGCAACAGCGGACAGGCTTATGGAGCTTTAAACGGAGCGCGCGCGAGCGTCTCGATTCCCACCCTGGACGGAGTCAATGCCTCCGATCCATCCAGCCAGGGCCAGCTTTACGGAGCCTCAGCGATTGATACGTTGTCCGAGATCAACGTTAAGACCTCAAACTACCAGGCCGAATACGGCGGCAGCGCCGGAGGTAACGTCAATTTGACGACCAAATCCGGCACCAAAGACTTTCACGGCGGTGTATATACTTACTTTCGTAACGAGGCGCTTAACGCGAACTCCTACTTTAATAATAAGAACAGAGCCAGGAAGCCGCAATACAGGTACGTTACCGGCGGAGCCAGCGTCGGCGGGCCTCTCTACATTCCAGGGAAGTTCAACGCCAGCAAGAACAAAATATTTTTCTTCGTGAACGATCAATACTCTTACAACGGCAACCCTGGTTCCCTGCAACAGCTCACGATGCCTACGGCTGAGGAGCGGGTAGGTAATTTCTCCCACAGTCTCACCGTGGGCGGCGCCTTGATTCCGGTCTATCAGCCCGGTACCAAAATCGCTTATCCGAATAACACTGTTCCCACGAACCAGATTGACGCTTTCGGGTCAAAACTCCTGAATTTCTACAAGCTGCCCAACTTTGACAACAGGGCCGTCAGCGGGGGGAACTACAACTACATCTACCAGGATTCTCCCATAAACCGTAGCAACCAGTATACGTACAGACTGGACTTTATGTTGACCGATAAGCTCCGTATGTACGGGCGTATGACTCAAATCAACAGTCACAATCAAGGCTATCAATCTAATGTGGCGGCGGGGCCGCAGTGGGGGTTGATGAAAAGTTTTTATGATCAACGCATTGAAACCCCGGCAATCAACTTTTCGTACACTATCTCGCCGACATTGATTAACGAAACGACTGTTGGTATGAATCACTGGGATGAACCTGGTGGCGCGCTCACCGATGCAGACTTGGCATTAGTCCAGCGTAAGACCTATGGTCTCAGCGCGCTCGGGCAATGGTATCCGTCCGCCAATGAACTGAATTATCTGCCGGGCATGGCTTTTTCGGATGTTCCGAGCGCGGCTGGATTCTCTTACGACTCCCGTACCCCGATCCGTGGTGCGACCACCATTTTCACTTTCACCGACAACATCACCAAGGTCTACGGCAGACACACATTTAAGGCTGGAATCACCATTATGCGTACCCGGGCCTGGAAGGGCAATCAGGGTAATAATTTTTCAGGCAATTTCCAGTTCGGCAAGGATGTGAACAACCCGCTCGACACAAACTACGCCTATGGGAACGCCATCCAGGGCATTTACGACACATACCAGGAAGCCTCAGCTAAACCCGGCGCGGACTTCCGCTCTGGCTCATTCGAAGAGTATGTGCAGGATTCGTGGAAGGTTAACACGAAACTGACTTTGGAATTGGGAATTCGCTTTACCGAGTGGCGGCCCTGGTTCCAGCGTTCCTATCGCCAGTCCGGCTTCGACCCCGGTGCGTGGAATCCAGCCGTCGCATCCGTGCTCTACGCTCCTGGCCTGAACGCGGCGGGACAGCGGATTGCGATCCATCCAGTTACTGGGGCGCAGTTGCCCGCGGTTATGATTGGCGGAATTGTGCCCGGAGTGGGTAATCCTTTGAATGGACTGCGCTTGTCTAGTGACTCTGGATCTCCGCAGGGTCTCACAAAGGTAAAGGCCGTCACTCCAGGGCCCAGATTCGGCTTTGCGTACGACCCGCTTGGCAATGGCAAAACTGCAATCCGGGGCGGCTTCGGCATCGCCGTTCTGCCTCAGACCCAAATTAATACCAGTGTGCAATCCCAGCCACCGTACAGTTATCGACCGACGGCCTACTATGGAACACTAACCACGTTCCAGAGCGCCGCAGGCACTATTTTCCCATCTACTGTGCAAGGGACAGACTGGTCCAAATTAGTCCAAATGTACAGTTTCAGCCTGGGCGTACAGAGGGATGTCGGCTTCGCAACCGTGGTCGATGTAGCTTTTGTTGGCAATTTGGGCCGTCACGCTCTACAGACGCAAAATCTGAACACGATTCCTTACGGTAAGCGATTCCTCGCCAGCAGCCAGGACGCAACGAACCCCGGCAAGCCGCTTCCGGATACTTTCCTCGCGCCCTACGTTGGCCTGGGGTCTATCACTTACGGACAGCCGGTCGGAACCTCGAACTACTATTCGCTACAGACCCAGGCAAACCGCAGATTTTCACACGGGCTAGAATTCAAGTCGAATTTCACGTGGTCCAAATCCATGGATTACAGCTCAAACGACCTTGGGATTCTGCCTCTCTACGCGAGCCGAAAGGTGCTTTCCTACGATTTGTCGAGTTTCGACCGCCCCTTCATCGCAAATCTGGCGTGGCTCTATGAAATTCCATTCGGTAAGCACCTGGCCAATCCGGTTCTTAAGGGCGTCGCGGGGAATTGGAATGTGTCCGGGACAGTAACCTTCGCCAGTGGCGCTCCCCAGGGCATGGGCTTTTCCACCACAACCGGTGTCGATCTAATCGGGGGCGGCGATGGACAGAGAATCAATGTCTCTGCCAATCCAAACCTCCCGCGCGGTACCCGAAACGGAAGCCAGTGGTTCGACAAGAGCGTATTCTCGCTCCCCGCGCTGGGCTATATTGGAAACGCCAGCCGGTACGTGTATCGCGGACCTGGGCAGAACCAGTGGGATCTCTCCGCATTCAAGGAGATTGTGATCCGCGAGAAGGCCACGATTCAACTTCGTGGCGAGCTTTACAATGCCCTTAATCACACTCAATGGGGAGGGATCAATGCTTCGCCGCAATTCAACCCGAGCACCGGATTGCAGACTAACAAGCTGTTCGGTGAAGCTACGTCAGATCGCGGCCCCCGAGTGATTCAGATTGCTTTGCGAGTCAGTTTCTAGCATATTGCTGCAGGCACACGCTGGCTCCCTGCAAACCGGATCTTCGGTTGCATGGGGCTGGCGGTGTGCCTCCAGGATCATGCGCCGAGTCTTTTAGGAAGTCAAGTATATCGATTGGGCCTAACTGACCTCGACTAATCCCGAGGTCAGCTAGGCTTTAAGACATTGCATACTATTATTACGTGTGTTAGCGTGCCATCTATGAATCGTCTCATTCCAGTAGCACTTCTGTTTGGATTCCTACTCCTCCCCGGGGCCGGCCGGGCACAATCCACCCCACCCGATCCGAAGCGGGCGGCGGAGTTTATCGCCAATTCGGAGTCTGGGTTAAAGGCCCTCCAAACCTCGTACGTAGACGAAACGGGTCTATGGAAAACGACAAATTGGTGGAACGCCGCCAACGCGGTCACGGTGCTGGCAGGGTACTCGAAGCTGAGTAACACTCCGGATTTCCTGCCCACCCTCGCGAATACCTTCGAACGCAATTCCAAGAAGGACTTTCTAAACGAGTACTACGACGATGAAGGTTGGTGGGCGCTAGGCTGGGCAGGCGCTTACGAGCTAACACACGATGCGCGCTATCTCGAAATGTCGGAACGGATCTTTGCCGATATGGCGAAGGGTTGGGATGACACCTGCGGTGGTGGCATCTGGTGGAAAAAACCCAAACAGTACAAAAATGCCATAGCCAACGAGCTGTTCCTTTCCGTGGCCGCAAAGCTGGCGAGTCTTACACAAGACCCACAAAAACGGGCCACTTACCTGGACTGGGCGCAACGGGAATGGAAGTGGTTTGCGGCATCCGGAATGATCAATTCGGAGAACCTGGTGAACGACGGGTTGGATTCCGCATGCAAGAATAACCGTCGAACTACCTGGACCTACAATCAGGGCGTAATCTTGGGCGGTCTAACCGTGCTGGCAAAGCTATCCGGCGATGCGAAGCCCCTGGAGGTCGCGCAGTCCATCGCGTTGGCGGCGATCGCGCGGCTGACGGACCTGGATGGCGTACTCCATGATCCCTGCGAGCCCGCCCGCTGTGGGAACGATGCAACGCAGTTCAAAGGTATTTTCTCGCGGAATCTCGCAGTGCTGAACTCGGCGGCTCCGGTGCCGGGGTTCCGCACCTTTTTGCGAAAGAATGCCGAGAGTATCTGGAAGAATCGTGACGCGGATAACCGGTTTGGAGTAGTGTGGTCCGGGCCTTCGGATGTGAAAAACGCCGCGACCCAGGTTTCCGCCCTGGACGCGCTGGTGGCCGCCGCCGAAGCGGAGGGCGCCTCCAAGAAGTAGGCCGCATTTCCGGCAGGCGTGGTGTTGGTGAAGAGGTGGACGCGCTTCTGAAATCCGATGGATGGGCCGGCGAATACAGGGTCGAGGCGGAGCTAGCCGGATAGTTAGCCTTGGCACTAGCGTCCCATAGCCGTCCACAGTCCTGTAGGCGAGAGGCGCGGGAAAATAGGTCCACAACTCCGATAGTTCGGGACCTGCCGGCGACACGTTCCGGCAAAGTGGGCGCGGCAGTTTTCGGCCATGCCGCGTTTTCCGGTACTGGGTTTAGTGGCTTTACCGTCCCTAATACCCTAAAGTATGTGAGAGCCATGGCCGTGTCGAAAAAGTCCTCGTCCAACATCACCGGGTTGATCGACGACTGGGGTGCTGGACAGCCGGATGCCTTGAACCGCCTGCTCGAAGCCGCATATCCGGAGCTTCACCGCATTGCGGCGCGGCAGGTGCAATCCGAGCGTTCCGGCCATACGCTGCAATGCACCGGGCTGCTCCACGAGGCATACCTGCGGCTCCCGCAGTCACCCGGCAAGAACTGGAAGAATCGAGCGCAGTTTTTCGGATTCGCAGCCCGCCTCATGCGCGAAATCCTGGTGGACTAAGCCAGGGCGCGGCTGACAGAGAAGCGAGGTGGCGGAGCCCAACTACTCACGCTGCGGGAGGCCGATCGGGCACAGCCCGCGCCCGATGTGGACGTTCTCGACCTCAACCAGGCGTTGCAGGAACTGGAAAAGCTGGATGCGTTGCAGAGCCAGATAGTCGAGCTGCGGTACTTCGGCGGCCTCTCGATCCCGGAAATTTCCGAAGTAACCGGCGTTTCGGAAAGCACCGTGAAGCGCGAGTGGATCGTGGCGAAGACCTGGATTCGCCGCAGACTGCTGGAAGGGAAAATCAAATTATGACAGTGGCGGAATGGGACCGGATTAAGGAACTGTTCGACGCCGCGCTGCGCCTTCCGGAGGCGGAACGGGATGCCTTCCTGAAGTTCGAGGCCGAGACGCCGGTGATCTGGGATGAAGTTCACTCGCTGCTGTCTGTCTATGAGGCTTCTCCGGAATTCCTGGAAGGCCCGGCCCGCTGCTGCCGGCAACCGTGCCGGCCGACTGCACGGATTCCCCGTTGGCCGGCCGGCGTATCGGCGCCTGGCAACTGGTTCGCGAGATCGGCCGCGGGGGCATGGGCACGGTATGGGAGGCGCATCGCGCCGACGGGCAGTACGAGCAGCGCGCCGCCGTCAAGCTGTTGCGAACCAACCTGCTGTCCCGCTCGGATATCCTGCGATTCCGCGACGAGAGGCAGATCCTGGCCAGCCTTGAGCATCCAGGTATCGCCCGGCTGCTGGATGGCGGCGCCATGGACGACGAGTCGCCCTACCTGGTCATGGAATACATCGAGGGCGCCCCGCTGGATCTATGGAGCGACACCCGCGCGGGCTCCCTCCGCGAGCGCCTCGATGTCTTCTTGTCCATCTGCGCCGCGGTGGAGTACGCCCACCGCCGTCTGGTGGTCCACCGCGATTTGAAGCCCGCTAACATCCTCGTGACCGCCGATGGCCGGCCGATGCTCCTGGATTTCAGCATCGCCAAGTTCCTCGGCGCCGGTACCGGACTCACCCGGCCGGGCGGCCGGCTGCTGACTCCGGAGTACGCCAGCCCGGAACAGTTGCGTGGCGACACCATCACAACCAGCAGTGACGTGTTCTCTCTCGGCGTCCTGCTGTACCTTCTGTTCACTGGCCGGAAGCCATGGGCGGCTGCGTTAGGCGATTCCCTCGGCATCATGCGCGCCATTTGTGAGTTGGAGCCGCCGCCCCCCAGCGAGGTCGCGCCGGCCGGCGACAGCCAACTCCGCGGAGAACTGGACGCCATCACGCTCCAGGCCTTGCGCAAAAGACCGGAGGAGAGGTACGCCTCGGTCGGGGCGCTGGCGGAGGATGTCTCCGCGTGGCTGGATCACAGGCCGGTGAAGGCCCACCATGCACCGTGGTGGCGAAGATCGCTTAAATACATCCGCCGCCATCGCGCCCAGAGCGCCGCCGCGGCCGCCGTACTAGTGTCAATGTTCGCCGGTTCGGGCATCTCGCTGTGGTACGCGCGCCAGGCGCAGCACGAAAGGGCGCTGGCGGAAACTCACTTCAACCAGGTGCGCCGCCTCGCGCATGCGGCGATCTTCGATCTCAACGATGCCATCCAGGACTTGCCCGGTTCCCTTCGCGCCCGCCAGATGCTGGTGGAGCGCGCGCTCGAATATTTAAGGGACCTGGCTGCCAGCGGTCGAAACGTGCGCGAACTCCAGCTCGAAATTGCCACCGGATACCTGCGCATCGGGGAGGCGCAGGGCAACCTGGGCCATGCCCAGTTGGGAAACACCCAAGCGGCGATCGATAGCCAGAAGGAAGCGCGCCGCGTGGCCAAAGAGATCCTCCGCTCCAACCCGGGCGACGCCGCCGCCGAAAGCGTCCTGGCCCGTGCCGATGAGCATTTGGCCAGGCTGGGCGAGTGGCAGGGCGACTTGCGGGCCGTGCAGAAAGTCTACGACGAGGCGACGGCGATCCGGCAGAGGGAGTCCGCCCGGCATTCCGGCGTACAGGGCTACCGGGCCAAGGCGCTGGTGGCGTCGGCGGACAGTTTTTCGTTCCAGAAAAACTGGTTGGCAGCCCTGCCGCTCTACCAGGAATCGGTGGCAGCCTACCGGGAGGCGATGATCCAGGAACCCGGCAACCCCCTTCTGGTTACGAGATTGATCCACACCTATCGGAACCAGGGGTTCGCCTTGAGAATGGTCGCCAACCTGCCTGCGGCGCTTGACTGCTTCCGGCAGGCCCAGCAGCTCGACCGGCAGAGTCTGGCGGCCTCGCCGGGCTCCATTCCCGCGCAAATCGCTCTCTCGTTCGATCTGATCGAAGCCGGTTGGCTCGAACACCTGATGGGGCAGCACCGGCAGGCCATCGCGGACTTGGAGCCAAGCCTGGCGATCCAGGACCGTCTGGCCGCGGCCGATCCCGAGGATACGTGGATGAGAGTGGAGGCAGCGAAGCTGTTGAACACCATGGCCTACGCCTACGAAGCCGCCGGTGACCGCGGCCGGGCAATCGAGGCTCTCAAAACCGCCGGCGTCCGGCTGGAAGCCGCTTTGGTTCACGATCCCGCGGACGAAGATATCCGGTTGCACGCCGGGTGGGTGTGGACCAACCTCGGCGAAACCTACTTGCGCGACGCCGCCGCTGGCGCAAGCCGTGAGCGGGCGATCATGGATCGGAAGAACGCCGCCGTCAGCTTCCAGCGGGCCATCGATGGGCTGAAGCTCATGAAGTTTCAGGGCAGAGAAGACCTTGACGTCCATCCGGATGTGCTGATCAGTAAGGCCACGCTAGGCTTGGCCAAATGCCGCCAGCGTCTCCCGTGAGATCGGGCCGTCCCCTGTGTGCCGGTAGCATAGTGACCGTGGCCCGCCGGGCCGCCAGCACTCCGGATGCGCCGAGAAGAATCGGAATCAGAGCATGGAATCGGCAATAGAATAGAATAAGGAGTTACGGAGAGTCAGATGAAACGGATATCTATTCTGTTAATGATCGCTATCGGCGCCTTCGCCCAGACCGCGCCGCCCGCCCCTGCCAAGAAGGCGGCCACCGCGCCCGCGAAGACCGCGGCCACCGCGAAGAAGGAAGAGCCCACGCCCGACCGTGCCCCAGGGCTCTACTGGATCATCAATACGTCGATGGGCACCATCACGGCACAGTTGTACGAGAAGGAGGTGCCCGGTGCGGTGGCTAACTTCGTCGCCCTGACACGCGGCACCAAGGCGGCCAAGGACAAGAGCGGCGCCATGACGAAGCGTCCCTACTTCACCAACTTGACCTTCCATCGCGTGATTCCGGGCTTCATGATACAGACCGGCGACGGCCAGCAGGGCGATGGCACGGGCGATTGCGGCTTCACCATCAAGGATGAAATCGT
>JANYAH010000100.1 GCA_025361425.1 Candidatus Solibacter sp.
TCACTCCCGGTCTACTGGGGCAACCGCAACTGGCACCCCATGCTGGCCGACACCGTCCGCCAGATGGCCGCCGATGGGGTGCGGCGCGCCCTGGCCATCGCCACCTCGGCGTACTCCTCCTATTCCGGTTGCCGCCAGTACATCGAGAACATCCAAGCCACGCGTGCCGGGGCCGGACCCGCCGCGCCGGTGATCGACAAACTCCCGCCCTTTTGGTCGCACCCAGGTTTCGTGGCCGCCAACGCCGATCGCGTGTCCGCCGCCCTGGCGCTCATCCCCGAAGAGCGCCGCCCCGCCGCCCGTCTGGTCTACACCGCGCACAGCATCCCACTCTCCATGGCCGCCAACTGCCGCTATGAGGAGCAACTGGTGGAGACCGCCGGCAAGGTCGGCGAACTGGTTGCGCATAACGAATGGGACCTAGTGTGGCAAAGCCGCAGCGGACCGCCCACCCAGCCCTGGCTGGAACCCGACATCCTGGACCACCTGCGCGCGCTGGCGGAAAAGGGCGTCCGCGACGTCGTGCTTTCCCCCATCGGCTTCCTCAGCGACCACATGGAAGTGATGTACGACCTCGACTATGAAGCCGCCGCGCTCTGCCGCGAGCTGGGCCTGAACTTCGTCAGGGCGCAAACTCCGGGCACGCACCCCGCAGTAATCGACATGCTGGTCGAGTTGATTGAACAGCGCCAGTCCGCCCCGGATCTCCCGTTGTGCGCCCTCGGTTGCTGCCCGGCTTCGCAGCGCGGGGTATAAATCGTCCACCGCGCCAGCTCACCCCGGCATTTTCCTCTTGATATCCTTCCGAGCGATTTGGTGAGCTCGACCACTTGACGATCCACTACCTGCTCGCGGGCGAGACCGATCTCGCCGAGCAGCCACCAGATCGCGGGATGGAATCAGCCTGACCGATGCGGCACGCAGAGACCTACTTTCCCGCTTGCCGGTGCATGTGGGCGACATCCTCGGCGCCGATTCCTTGGAGCGCGTACGCAAGAGCATGCTGGAGTGCGTGGAGGGGTGGAAAATCGCAGAAAAATGTAGAACCTCCCGGGACAGGCCTAGTGACGGAAGTGGCGGACGCCGGTGAAGACCATGGCGACACCCAGGCGATCCGCTGTCGCCACCACTTCCGCATCGCGAACGCTCCCGCCGGGCTGAATGAAGGCGGTGGCGCCGTGCTTGACGGCTTCCTCGACGCCGTCGGGGAAGGGGAAAAAGGCGTCGGAGGCGACCACTGTTCCGGCCACCGGCAGCACGGCCTTCATGGCGCCGAGTTTGACGGAATCCACGCGGCTCATCTGGCCGGCGCCCACCCCCACGGTCTGGCCGGCGCGGGCGTAGACGATGGCGTTGGACTTGACGTGCTTGGCCACCTTCCAGCCGAACTCGAGAGCGACCCATTCCGCCTCGGAGGGCGCGCGAAGCGTCTTGACGACCGCTGCGGCGCGGTCCAATTTCACCGAGTCGGCGGTCTGCGCCAGGTATCCGCCGGAAATCGATTTCACCACCAGGGAATCGGCGGCGGTGGACACGCGCATGAGGCGCAGATTCTTTTTGGCGGCGAGTATGGCGAGCGCTTCCGGAGAGTAACCGGGCGCGGCGATGGCCTCGATGAACGTCTTGGCGATCTGGCGGGCGGTCTGCTCATCAACGGTGCGATTGAAGCCGATGACGCCGCCATAGGCCGATACGGGATCGGCTTCCAAGGCTTGGCGATATGCGTAGACCAGCGAATCCTGCTCGGCGCAGCCGCAGGGATTGGTGTGCTTGACGATCGCCACGGCGGGGCGCTCGAACTCGCCGACCAGTTGCCAGGCAGCGTCCAGATCCACCAGGTTGTTGTAGCTGAGTTCCTTGCCTTGGAGTTGCGCGGCGCCGGCGATTCCCTGGCCGGGCCGGCCGTAGAGCGCGGCGGCCTGATGGGGATTCTCGCCGTAGCGGAGGTCCATCAGCTTGGGCGCGCGGATGGCGAGGTCGCGCGGTAAGGGGCCGGCCGCTGCCACCTGTTCCAGGCGCGCGCTGATGGCGGAATCGTAAGCGGCGGTGGTGCGGAAGACTTTCTGGGCGAGCCGCCACTTGGTATCGACGGAGAGTTCACCGCCCGAGGCGCGCAGCTCTTCGAGGATTGCGGGGTAATCCTCCGGCGCGGTCACGACGGCGACATCCTGGTAATTCTTGGCGGCGGCGCGCAGCATGGTGGGGCCGCCGATATCGATGTTCTCGATCAGTTCGGCGAGTGGGGCGCCGGCCTTGGAGGCCACGTCCTCGAAGCGGTAGAGGTTGACCACCACCATGTCGATGGGGGCGATGCCGTGAGCCTGGATGGCCGCCATGTGTTCAGCATTGGCACGCATGGCGAGGATGCCGCCGGCGATTTTGGGGTGCATGGTCTTGACGCGGCCATCCAGCATTTCCGGAAATCCGGTGACGTCGCCGACATCGGCGACGGGAATTCCGGCGTCGCGAAGGAGGCGCGCGGTGCCTCCGGTGGAGATCAGTTCGGCGCCCATGCCGGCTAGGGCGGAGGCGAATTCGAGGATGCCGGTCTTATCGGTGACGCTGAGCAGTACGCGAGAGATCTTTGCCATCTACTGGCACGATAACACGTGCCAGGCGGACAGCCCGGAAACCGGACCTCGACGAAGACATTTGGGGATGGGTTACCGCGAAGCGGGTTGGTTCACCGGGCGTGTCAGGAAACCGGTCCACCATGCCTCCTGGCCCGGGGCATCGAAGGTTTCTTTCCAATGCCGGACAAACTTTGCCGCCTGGTCCGCCGCCCGATCTTTGAGAAACTTGCGCAGCTTCGGGTGGCGCTTGAGCGGCTCGCGCAACAGGCTGCGCGCAGCCACCGCATCGTTGACCTCACCCAGCCAATCCTGCAGTTTCTTGAGCGCTTCGAGACGCTCTTCCAGCCCTGCGGGATAGCACGGGCGAAAAAGCTCCAGCGTATAGCGCAGGCGTTTGGAGGCGAGGCGCAGCGCATGAAGCTTTTGGGGTGAGGGGTCTTTCGCCAGGAAGGCGCGGACGCGGGAGAAAAAGGTAGTCACCAAGCGTGGCAACAGGCGCCGGGCATTCGCCGCCACGCCCGCCCGTGGGTTCCATTTCATACCGCTAGTCCGTGCCATATTAAAGTTCCAACCGAAGCCGCCAGCGGCGCCAGAAGCCGCGCTCTTTCCAAAGCAACAACTCCCGCCGCATTTCCCGGCCGGCCGCGCGCCGCTCCGCATCGAGTTGCCGCACAAGAGGGGAAGTTGGCGGAACTCCGGCCTTCTTTAGCAAGCCGATGGCAATATCGCGATCGCGCACGTTGCCGCACGCCTCCGTCAGGTCCGACAGGCGCCGCCGAATCTTCTGCCAAGAGTGGCCGGGGTAAAACTGGGCAAACACGCGGAGGCAGCGGCTGAGGCGCCGGATGGCCACGCGCAGGTCGTGGATCGCATCGGCATCGCCGGTGCGCGCCGTGCGGTTCACCTGGATTGCCAGGCGGCGGAGGAGGAGGCCGGTCTGAATGCGCACGTATTCGCGCATGTTCATTCTCTCGCTCTCACCACCGAGATGGGGCGGTTGTAAATCTGCTGGAAGGCTTCGCCCGCCCGCTCGGCGGCCCATTGCTCCAAATCGATATCGCCGGTTGCCCGCACCGACAGGACCACCTCTCCGCCGTCGCGCAAGCGGCAGTCCACGCCGCAGATGCGCTGTTCGCGGCTGCGATCCAGGTTGTCCGCCAGGCGCAGGATCGGGATCAACATGAGCAGGGTGTTGCGCTCTTCCGGCGACAACGCCAGGTACAGGGTATGCAGCGGGTTGGGCAGGGACTTGCGATGATAACGGCACAACGCGGCGACGAGGATGCGCTCGCGATCCGTGAAGCCAACCATGTCCGAATTGGAAACCACGTAGTAGGAATGCTTGTGATGGCTCACGGCGCTCACGAAGTGTCCCACGTCGTGCAGGTACGCGGCGGCTTCCAGCAGTTTTCCGCAACCCGGCGAGAGGCCGTGCAGCGGCTGGAGCGCGGTGAAGAGCAGGTTGGAAATGTCCGCCACTTTGCGGGCATGCTCCCGCGAGACGTTGTAGCGCCGGCCCATATCTTGCACTTCGCGCCGCTGGTCGCGGCTGAGACGGGAGAGTTCGGCACCGACCTTTCGCGCCGCGAGATCGGCGATGATGCCGTCGCGCACGCCGGCCCGCGAGTAGTAAAACGCGGGCAG
Source organism: Candidatus Solibacter sp. (assembly GCA_025361425.1). Taxonomy (GTDB): domain Bacteria; phylum Acidobacteriota; class Terriglobia; order Bryobacterales; family Bryobacteraceae; genus Solibacter. Next base: position 4,218 of record JANYAH010000100.1, read on the forward strand.
GTGAAACTGCTGGAGGAGTTGGAGCAGCACACCCATGCCGGGCAGGATGATCTCGGCGCGGCGCGGACCGATGCCGGTAATCTTGCGCCTCTCCGCCAGCCCGAGTCCGGAGAGCTTGAGGTAGAGCTTGCGCACTTGCGCGGTGGAGACGCGGAGGCGGTCGATCTCATCACGCTGGGCGCGCGGCGTCCGGGCCACCGCCGCCGCCACCGCGCTGGCCGTGGCCGAGGTGGCGATCACGCGATTCCACGCGGTGTCTGCCAGGCGGCGGAGCGGCGCATCCAGCTTGGCCTGGATATACTCGTGCATCTGGTGGATGTGGCGCGCGCTCGGCGGATCCTCCTTTAGAAACGCCTCGCGCAAGCGGACGGCGCCGAGGGGTTTAGAGTAGGCTTCCACGAGGCGTCCGCGTTCCGCCGCGATGATCTCGGCGCTGCCGCCGCCGATATCGATGATCAGGATGCGCTTGTCGGCCTGCGGCCAAACGCTCTCCACTCCCAGATGAATCAGCCGCGCCTCTTCGCGGCCGGAAATGATTTCCACCGGCGCGCCCGCCGCTTCAGTGGCGCGGGCCAGAAACTCGCGCTGATTGCGCGTGTCGCGAATCGCGCTGGTGGCCACCACGCGCACGCCCACCACGTCGAGTTTGCGGTAGAGGGCGGCCATCCGCGCCAGCACCACACAGGTGGCCTTTAGGGCATCCTCGCCGACCTCGCCGTTGCGGAAGACGCTTTCGCCCAAGCGCGTGACTTCGCGGTCTGACGCCAGCACGCGCGCCGGCAGGCCAGGGACGACTTCGGCAGCTTCCATGCGGATTGAGTTACTGCCGATATCAACGGCGGCGTAGCGGGGCACGCTTCCATTCTATCGGCCGGTGGGCAACCGCGGGTTCACGAGTTAGACTGCATAGGCACGGGAGTCCGATTAGAAATCCCTTACCTCCCGCTGGATGCACCGGCCTGGCCGCGTCCAATCAGGAAACCACCCCTCACCGGAGGGCTACTACGCGCCCCAATACTGCTCCCCAGCCGCCAGGTTCGCCTTCAGGAAGTCCGGGTTGATCTCCAAGCCTAGACCGTGCCCGGTCGGGACCTTCAGCAGCCCCTTACGGACTTCGGGAGGGTTGGCCGCCGCCATTCCTTCGATGAAATGGTTGGCTCGGCCGAGTTGACTTTCCGAACGGTAGAAATTCTGGATTGAGGCACCGAAATGCGCATTGGCGTAGGTAAGGACCAAGGAACCCACGTTGTGCAGCGCCACCGGCATGCGAAAGACATAGGCGTAGTCGGCGATTTTTTTGGTTCCCGTAAAGCCACCGGAGAAGGCCAGGTCCGGGTGGATGATGTCCACGGCCTGACTATCCACGAACGGCTTGAAACCCCGCAGCATCTCTAGTTTCTCGCCGGTCAGCAGGGGCACTCGCGTGGAGCGCCGCAGAGACATCCAGGATTCCGAGAACGGCGGGTTCAAGGCATCCTCGATGAAGAGAGGGTTCATAGGCTCAACGGCCTTGGCCACCGCGATGGCGCTGGGGGTATCCATCTCGTTGTGGCAGTGGACGGCAATGTCAATCGCATCGCCCACCGCCTCGCGGCAGTTTCCATAAGCACGCGCCACGTTGCGCAATTGCTCGGTGGTCAGAGTCGCAGCAAAGCGCGCGGATGGAACGCCCAGGATTCGGTCGATGCCGTTCTTGAAGGCAGTGAAGCCTTCGGGCGCCGCTTTAATGCGTTCGGCCCAGGCGCGGCACGAGCCCTTGTCCAGCATGTCCAGGTCGAGGCCGTGCGAGTACATGGGGATGGATTCGCGGAAGGGTCCGCCGAGCAGGGTGCTGACGGGGGCGCCGACGATTTTTCCGGCTAAATCCCACAGCGCCATATCGATGCCGCTAATGGTCGGAATGTGCGCGATATAGGTGTGCATCAGGGACGTCATGTTATGGAAATGCACCTCGATAGCCAGAGGGTCTTTTCCGATTAACATGGAGCGCATGGTATCAATGCGGGCGCGCGCCATGGGACCAGTGGCACCTGCCTCGCCATAACCGGTAAGGCCGGCATCGGTGTCGATGCGGATCAGACAGTTGCCGGAGATGTTCTGGATGGCCATCGCGCGGATGTTGGTGATCTTTACGCGATTCAAGTTGGGCGCGGCCAGGGCCCGAAATGGGCTAAACAGTGCGGCCGAAGGTAACGCAACGGCCAAGCGCAACAGATCGCGGCGTGTCGGAAGTGTCATAATTGTCAACTCCTGAAATCAGAATCACAAGATATAAAGCCGGCCGCTTCCCGAGCATGGCCGTGCAGCGCCTGATGCCCGGGAAGCGGCCAGAGTGAAACCCTAAAACCGAAGACGCAGCCGCAACTCCACCTGGCGTGGATCGAACGTAGCCATGCCGAAGGTGCCGAAACTGTCGTTCTGTAACATGCCTGGCTTGATCCCTTGCGCCGATTGCGCGGCCGTCACATTGGTGAAAGTGCTGCCCGTGCCAGCGTTCAACTCGGGCCTGAATTGCGTGGAATTCAGTAAGTTGCTTGCCTCCGCGGAGATCTGCGCGCTGACTCGCTCGCCGATCCGGAATGCCTTCTGCAAGCTGAGGTTGATATTGAAACGCCCGTTGCCGCGGATGTCGCCGTAGCGGGCCGCAGCGGTGCCGTACCAATAGATATCGTTGCCGGTCGTGCCGTTCGGAAACTGAACGGTACGTCCGGAAAATGCGTCGCTAGAATACTTGAGGAAGCAGTAACGGCACACCAGGATCTGACGACCGGTGGGCAGCGTTACGGTCCGCTCCGCGTTGGTTGCGCCGGTGTACCAGCGCTGCAACTCCTTGGGAACTTCGATGGGCACCCCCGTTGTACGATCCGCCAGGCCGGTCAACGACCCCGACGCTCCGGTGAACCCCTGCTGCGGCTGCCCGCTCTGTGCGATCAACACGCCGCCGATATTCCAGGAGCCGATCAGCGCGTTGATGAAGCGGTTGTTAGCGTCCAGCTTCTTTCCCTTACCCAGCGAAGGCAGCCATGACCACGTGCCAACCAGCCGCTGTGGAATATCATTGGTGGAAAGAAAGTAGCTGTTCTTGTTGTTGTGATAGTCCGAGGACCCAGTGGCCAGGCCGCCGTTCTCCACATAGTTGTTATTTTGTACCTCGCTGCCCTCCAGGTTCATGGCCTTCGACCAGGTGTAATGCACGGTGAAGGTCAGCCCCTTGGAGTAATTCTTTGTCAACTGCGCCATCAGAGCGTGATAGGTGCTGAAGCCGACCGGTGCTCCGAAGGAATTGCCAGGGAAAAACGGATACTGGAAGGCAAGGTCACGATTGGTCATAGACCGCGTTCCGAGCGAGCCATTGTAAGCGGTCAGACTGTTGGGATTCGTCTGATACGGGTTCGGGGCGAGCAGCGTTCCGGGATTGACTCCGTTACTGCCGATGTACGCCGCCCGCCAGGTTTCTCGCAGCGAGTCCGGCAGCAACTGGTCGTTGTTCACGTTCACGCGGCCTACCTGCAGCCTGTAGCCGCGGGTGCCGGTATAACCTATGCTCATCAGGGCGCCGTGGGACTTCTTTTCCAAGAAAAGGTTCCATTGCAGCACCTTTCCGTTTTGCATGTGGTCGTAATCGAAACGCGGCTCATTGCTGCCCGAACCGTAGTACTGCGGTGCGGCGCGGTTGGCGCCGATTACAGGAATCAGCGTGTTCACCTGGTTGTAAGGCGCCTGCAGCACGCCCGCCGGAGTATTGCCGTACTGCATACCTACGGGATCGTTCAGTTTGGGCGCGAAGTTCTGGTTGCCGTAGTAGTACAGCGGCATGTACCCCGTGTTCTGGGGCAGGAACGTTACGCCGAAGCCGGAGCGCAACACCAGGGTGTTGGTTGCGCGAAAGGCCAGGCCCAGCCGGGGGCCCAAGTCGCCGTAAGGCGTCCGATAAAGGTTCCGGCCAAGGCCGTTAGCGCCGGGGAACATGAGTTGCCCGGGCGTGCCCTGGGTCTGGCCGGCGAAGCTAAAGGAACTCTGGCGGTTGTACCGTTCGGTGGGTCCCGGTTGGATGTCGTAGCGGAGGCCCAGGTTCATGGTGAGCCTGTTGCCGATTCTCCAGTCGCTTTGTTGGTAAATCGCCATATACCTGACGGAGAGCGCCGCATGAACGCCATTCTCGCCGGCCGCCAGGCTGCCCGCGCCCAGCAGGAGGGAGGCTAGGCCGCTGCCTGACTTCTCCGCAGTGACGCTGTTGATATTGTTGGCCAACGGACCAATGATATTTCCCGCCGTGAAGTTCGGGCTGGAATTGATGGCGAAGGCGCCTCGAGCGTCTGTATAGTTAGGCAGGTAGTTCCTGAACTCGCCGCCCCACTTGTGCGTCCAACGTCCGGACGTCCTGGTAACTGAGCCCACGAGGTTCCAATTCGTCTGCCGCTCCACCTTGGCCGAATAGGCCACCCCGTTCAGGGAGCTGATCTGACTGAAGCCTCCACCGAACGACGCCATTTCGGGGTACTGGCCGTACATGCCGATCGCTGGGAAGAACGCTTGCGGGTACCCGAACTGTTTGGTGTAATCGAGGTCGTTATAAAGGTTGGCGCGGGTGTCCGCCGCAACGCGGTTGACGCCCAGCCGGACATCGGCCACCATGTTGGGAGAAGCCAGCCAAGTGTTGCCAATCGAGGCGTAGTAATTCCGGTCCATACGCAGCGCTCCGCCGCTGGTGGCGGCTTCAGTCTGCGGACCCCAGCCATTCGGCGTATCGACGGTTCCCAGGTTGCTTCCAAACGTCCCGTACAAAGCGTGGTTGCCCATACGGTGATCGAAGCGGGTGTTGACTGCGTCGCGGACCAGCGTTCTCTGCATGCGGTTATAGAAGTTCCTGACTCCGCGCGGGTCGTCGGGAGTGCGGTTCGCGTTCGGGAACTGGCCCATCAAGGAGTGCATCAGGGGATTCACCTGGTTTGATGGAATGATCGCGTTGGGAAACGGCATGCGCTGATATTGATTCGCTCCGAGCGTAGAAGCGTTGAACGCATCGTAAAGCGATATCGGGACGTAATTCGCCCCCACTTGCGCGAGTGTCTGGCTGAAGTTTCCATCGCGCTCCAGGGCCGTGGGAACGGTCTGGAAGAAATCCATGGCGGTCTTGAAACGGAAGCCCTCGTAGCTCACAAAAAAGAAGGTTTTGTCGCGCCCGTTATACACCTTGGGAATGGTTACCGGCCCGCCGAACGTACCGGAGAAGGCGTGGTTCTTGAACGGAATTCGCGGCGTGAAGGGCTGGTTGGCATTGTTCGCGAAAGTGTTCGCGTTCAGAGCCTCGTTGCGGATGCGGTAGGTGCCCGAGCCATGAAACTCATTGCCACCGCTTTTAGTGGAGATGATCACGGTCCCTTGCGACCGTCCGTATTCCGCGGACATGTTATTGATGGTCGTCCGGACCTCTTGTATGCCTTCGGTGTTGGGCAGAATCGATACTTCGTTCCAGGCCGCGGCCATCACGGAAACGCCGTCCAGTTGGACATCGTTCGTGAATGCCTGGCCGCCGTTGATGGCGAAATCGGCGAACGTCCGGCGGCCCTCGGTGCCTACGCCGAAACTGTTGATGGACTGTGCATCGCCCATGGCTGCGCGCGCTACCACGCCTGGCTGGAGAACGGCGTAGTTGAGCGGATTGTTGTTGATGTTGGGAATAGCCGCGATGATGGTCGAATCCACCGCGTTAGTCACGCGGCTCGAATCCGTCTGCAACTCCGTGGCGGTCGCCTCAACGGTGACCTGCGTTTCCACCACCCCAACCGTGAGCGTGAGATCCGCACGAATGGTTTGCGCGGTTGAAAGCGACTGTCCCTGGCGGGTGACGGTTGCGAAGCCCTCCTTGCGGGCGGTGACCCCATAGCTGCCAAACGGCAAATAAGGTTGTGAGTACTCGCCGGTTTCGTTAGTGGTCAGGGAGTAGACCTGATTAGTCTTCTCCTCCCGGATGGTAATTGACACCTGCGGGACCGCCCCGCCGGTGCTATCGACGACTTTTCCGATGATGGCGCCGGAGCGGATTTGGCCAGCGGCAAGGCCGGCGAACAGAAAGATCGGTATCACTGCAAGTACAGGCAAACGAAACGAAAATGACATCAAGCCCCTTTAGCGTCCAGGATCCCCGGAAGAATTTCGAGTTTGCCCTCCGGGCCCCGCGTCCGCTCATAGAATGTACCGCTCCGGTCTCGACATCTGAAAATGACCGGCATACTCGAATCTGATGCTTGCAAAGGGTGTTGACGCGACGCGCACACATGGAAGCAATATGCATCCGACGGTCTTCGCCCGCGTGCCCCACCCACTGGCTGCAAACAGTTAGTTTAAGAGCTTATTTAATCACCGGCGTTCGTATGAAGTCAATTGAAAATTGGCAAAACGTGATTCACGCTAAGCGAAAAGAACTATTGGCCCAGCAAGTGGCATGGGGTTGGGTACGCGAACCCGGGTTTCGCGCGGCCTCCCGCGCGCGTGGCGCATGGCCCCACCGTTGTGCCACATGTTATAAGGGAGAATGGCAGCCGGAATGGCTGTGCTTTTCTTTTAAATTTCGGCTGGCGCGCCGGAAGTCACCGAGAGTCTCTCCTATTCAGTAGTAGTGCGAGCTTCCTGGCGTGCGGCAACGGGTTTGGAGCAAATCATGGAACAAACGGCAGATATCGCTTTGATCGGTCTGGCAGTGATGGGCCAGAACCTGATCATGAATATGAACGACCACGGGTACACGGTGGTCGCGTACAACCGGACGACCGCCAAGGTCGATGAGTTTCTGAACGACGCAGCCAAGGGTCGGACGACCATCCTGGGCGCTCACTCCATCGAAGAGATGGTAAAGCTGCTGAAGCGGCCGCGCAAGATCATGCTGATGGTCAAGGCGGGCAAGCCGGTGGACCAGTTCATCGAGACGCTGCTGCCGTATCTGGAGCCGGGCGATTTGATCATCGACGGCGGGAATTCGCACTTTCCGGACACGATCCGGCGCACCCATTACCTGGAGAGCAAGGGACTGATGTTCATCGGCACGGGCGTGTCGGGGGGCGAGGAAGGGGCGCGGTTCGGCCCCTCGATGATGCCGGGCGGCAGCGTGGCGGCATGGCCCCTGGTGAAGGACATTTTCCAGGCGATCTGCGCCAAGACTCCGGAAGGCGAGGCCTGCGCCGAGTGGGTGGGCAGCGACGGCGCCGGACACTTCGTGAAGATGACGCACAACGGCATCGAATACGGCGACATGCAGTTGATCTGCGAGGCGTACCAGCTGATGAAGGAAGGGCTGGGCCTGAGCAACGAAGAGATGCACGACGTCTTCACCGAATGGAACAAGGGTGAGCTGGACAGCTACCTGATTGAAATCACGCGCGACATTCTCGGCTATAAGGATCCGGAGACGGGCGAGCAGGTGGTGGACAAGATTCTGGACACCGCCGGACAAAAGGGCACGGGGAAATGGACCAGCCAGAGTTCGTTGGACCTGGGGATTCCGGTGACGCTGATCGGCGAGGCCGTGTATGCGCGGTGCCTGAGCGCCATGAAGGAAGAACGCGTGGCCGCGAGTAAGATTCTGTCGGGGCCGACGTTTAAGTTCACGGGCGACAAGAAGGCGTTCGTGGAAGACATCCGGCAGGCGCTGCTGGCTTCGAAAATCGTCAGCTACGCGCAGGGGTTCATGATGCTGCGCGAGGCGGCGAAGGAGTACAAGTGGGATCTGCACTACGGCGAAATTGCCATGATGTGGCGCGAGGGCTGCATCATCCGCAGCGCGTTCCTGGGCAAGATCAAGGCTGCGTTTGCCAACCAGCCGGAGCTGAGCAACCTATTGCTGGATGGGTATTTCACGGACGTGATCGAGCGCTGCCAGCCTGCGTGGCGGCGGGTGGTGGCAAAGGCGGTAGAGGCGGGAGTTCCGGTGCCGGCCTTCATGACGGCGCTGGCGTTCTTCGACGGCTATCGCAGCGCGCGGTTACCGGCGAACCTGCTGCAGGCGCAGCGCGATTACTTTGGTGCCCACACCTACGAGCGCGTGGACCAGCCCCGCGGCAAGTTCTTCCACACGAACTGGACGGGCAAGGGCGGCAACGTTTCGGCCGGAACTTATACCGTTTAGGACCTGGCCATGAGTGCAGACATTACGCAACTGGCATCCAGAATTCGCCTGCTATTGATGGACGTGGACGGCGTGCTGACAGACGGGAAATTGTACAACGTGCCCGGGCCCGACGGCAAGATGGCGGAGACCAAGGGCTTCGATTCCCAGGACGGCATCGCGCTGCAATGGATGGCGCGCGTGGGAATCGCGACGGGGCTGATCAGCGGGCGCGTTTCCCCGGCGACAGTGGAACGCGCCGGGCAGTGCAAGTTCAAGTACGTCTACCAGGGGCACACGGAGAAAATTCCGATTCTGGAAGAGATTCTAGCGGACGCCAAACTGGCGCCCGAAGAGGTGGCTTACATCGGCGACGATTTCACCGACGTGGTGGTGATGCGGCGAGTGGGCCTGGCGATTGCGACCGCCAACGCGCGGCCGGAGATGAAACCGATCGCGCACTACGTCACGCAGGCGCCCGGTGGTCAGGGAGCAGTCCGGGAAGTGGTGGAACTGCTGCTGAAAGCGCAGGGCAAGTGGGACGGGATTTTGAAACATTACGAGATCAGCCTGGAGAAATAAATCGATGAGCACTGGCCTGAATATTCGCAAAGACGGCGCGCTGGATTTCCTATCGCTGGGAGCCCTGATACATCGCCTGGACCCGGGGATCATCCCGTTCCGCAAGGCGACCGAATGCAAGATCCACGTGAGCGGCGGCGAGTTCAATTGCGCCGCGAACCTGGCCGATTGTTTCGGTCTGAACACGGGCGTGGCGAGCGCGATGGTGGATTACCCGATCGGCGCGCTGATTGCAGAGCGCGTGCGCGCCATGGGAGTGAAACCGTTTTACAAACAGTTCAAGCATAACGGCGTAAACGGTCCGAACATGGCCGCGGTGTACAGCGATCAGGGTCTGGGAGTGCGGGCGCCGGTGGTGTTCTACAATCGCAGCAACGAAGCGGCGGCGCAGTTGAAGCCGGGCGATTTCGATTGGAAAGCCATCTTCGCGGGCGGCGTGCGCTGGTTCCACTCCGGGGGGATTTTCGCGGCGCTGTCGCCGACCACGGCGGAAGTGATCATCGAGGCCATGCAGGCGGCGAAAGAGGCGGGGGCGGTGACCTCGTTCGACTTGAACTATCGCGCCAAGTTGTGGAACATCTCTGGCGGCGAAGAGCGCGCGGTGGCGGTGCTGGACCGCATTGTGAAGAACGTGGATGTCCTGGTGGGCAACGAGGAAGATCTGCAGAAGGGCCTCGGCATTCCCGGACCGGAAGTGGCGGCGAAATCGAAGCTGGACCCGAGCGCGTTCTTCGGCATGATCGATACTGTGGTGAAGAAGCATCCGCATGTGAAGATTGTGGCGACGACGCTGCGGGAGGTACACTCCACCAACCGGCATAGCTGGGGCGCGGTGGCGTGGATCAACGGCAAGACATACATGTCGCCGATGGCGGAGTTGGACGTACACGACCGCGTAGGCGGCGGCGATGGATACGCGTCGGGCTTCTTCTACGGTTTGCTGACGGGTGAATCGCCAGAGGACGCAGTGAAGCTGGGCTGGGCGCACGGCGCGCTGCTGACCACGTTCCCGGGCGACACCACGATGGCGACGGTAGAGCAGGTGCGTGCGTTCGCCAAGGGCGGATCCGCGCGCATTCAGCGGTAGGCGGATTGGAACGGCGGGGCGATTTCCGGATCGCCCCGCGGACTTAGCCTTGCTATAATATCGGTTAACGCTGTCTGTTTATCCGATATGAACCTCAGTCCTGCAGTTTCCCTCTTTTTCTTTTTCTTTTCCTTTTCTCTGGCGTTCGCACAGGAAGAACCCCAACCGCAGCCTCCTCCGAGGCCTGTAGGCATTAAGATTACGCGTCCGGGCGTGTCCGGCATCGCGGGGACGCCTCCCGTGGGCGGAACCCTGGTCGTCTATGGTTATTCCATGGAGGAACCCACGGCGGGCGCGCGGTTGCAGGGCGTCTCAGGGCTCTACGAATACACGGTGCTGAAGCGCTTGTCGATCTTTGTGACCACCACCGAACCGCTGGTGCGGGGGGGGCGCTTCGGGTTCGGCGATACGTGTCCGGGGTTGAAGCTGCGACTGGCGGAGGAGACGCGCGTGCGGCCGCTGGTCGCGATAGCGTACTCGCTGAAGGCACCGACCGCCGGCACGGGGTTCGGCACTGGCTGGTACGATCACAAGGTTGCGTTGCTGGCCGATAAAGGGATCGGGCGCACGCGGTGGACAGGCAACTTCGCCACGACCTGGGCGGCGCAGAAGGACGGCACGCTCGTACGTCAATATATGCCGTCGCTGGCAGCGGTAACGCGCTGGCACGGGCGTTGGGGCAGCGCGCTGCAAGCGTACTGGACGACCGCGGGAAAAGGCTACGGCGGTTTCGTGGCGGCGCCGTTTGTGCAGGTGAAGAATTCCTTCAACGTGTTTGCCGGGGGCATGCGCAATGTGGGACGCTATACCACGCGTTACGGATTGGTTACAGGCTTCAACTACATTCACCGGCCGCGGCGATAGTGGGGCGATTGCGGGGTTCCGCGGTAGCTTCCGTCACGCGACCGATGCATCGGGAGGTTGAACCCTTCCCCGCCCGCGTGTCACAATACGGGCGTTCCCCGTATGCCAAATCTTAAGACACTCATTCGCGAGGTGCCCGACTTTCCCAAGCCCGGCATCCTCTTCTACGACATCACGACGCTGCTCAAGGACAAGGCTGGCTTCCGCGGCGTTATCGACGGACTAAAGGACCACTACCGCGATACGCAGGTGGATGTGGTGCTGGGCATTGAGGCGCGCGGATTCATCTTCGCACCGGCCTTGGCCTATGCGCTGGGCGCGGGCTTCGTGCCGGTGCGCAAGCCCAGGAAATTGCCGGCGGAGTGCGTGCAGGTGACCTACGATCTGGAGTACGGAACAGACACGCTGGAGATGCACAAGGACGGGGTGCGCAAGGGCGACCGCGTGCTGATAATCGACGATTTGCTGGCCACTGGAGGCACGGCGGCGGCGGCGGGCCGGATGGTGCAGGAGGCCGGCGGAGTGGTGGTGGGAATGGGCTTCTTGGTGGAGTTGACCTTCCTCGGCGGGCGCGGGCGGTTGAGCGGGCACGACGTCTTCTCGCTGTTAAAATACGACAAATGAGCCTGACGCGCGGGGCGCGGGTGCGCGCGCTGGCCAAAATCAATCTCGATCTGCGGGTGCTGGGCAAACGGCCGGATGGTTTTCACGAACTGCGTACCGTGTTCCAGACTATCTCCCTGGCGGACACCCTCGAGATCTCCTACACGCCGGCGCGCAAGACCGCGATCTCGCTGGTGGACCGTTTGGAAATCGCCGATAACCTGGTGGTCCGCGCGGCGCGGCTGGTGATGGAGGCGATGCGCGCCACGGGACGAATCGAGATGCGGCTGACGAAGCGTATCCCCATGGGCGCGGGCTTGGGCGGCGGATCAAGCGATGCCGCGGCGGTGTTGCTGGCGCTGCCGGCACTGGTGGGCCGCGCCGTGGATGTGGGGAAGCTGTGTGCCATCGGAGAGCAATTGGGCAGCGATGTCCCGTTCTTTTTATTGGGCGGAACGGCGGTGGGAATCGGGCGCGGATCGGAGCTGTTTCCCCTGCCGGACGCACCGGCCCAACGGGGCATTCTGGTGGCCCCGGGCATCCATGTGAACACGGCGCAGGCCTATCGCGACCTGAGCCCCCGTTTGACAACCGAATTGCAACAAAATAAAATGGGGAGTTTCCAGTCGGTAACGTGGGATATAAGTAGTCTGGCTTCCGCCCGTAACGATTTTGAAACGGTGGTGTTCGAGCAGCACCGGAAGCTGGCTACACTCAAGAAGCGATTGGTGCGCGCGGGTGCGACCGTGGCCCTGATGACGGGAAGCGGAAGCGCCCTGTTCGGGTTGTTCCCGGACCGTAACTCGATTTCGCGCGCAATGGAGTTGTTGGGAGAAGTACAGACGTTTCCAATTTCGCTGGTCGGCCGCGCGCGGTATCGCGCGCTGTGGCGGCGGGCACTGAAAGAGCACACGACGCCAGGATTATGGCCGCTTCTAAGCCGGTACTCAGAATGAATCACGACCGCGACCGCCTCAAAGTATTCGCGGGCAATGCCAACCCAGCGTTGGCGCAGGAGATTTGCCAGGCGCTGGACCTCAAGCAGAGCCAAGCCATGGTGAAGCTGTTCTCCGATGGAGAGATCTACCTTCAACTCAAGGAGAACGTGCGCGGGGAGGACGTCTTTGTGATCCAGCCCACCTGCACTCCGGTGGATCGCAACATGATGGAACTGCTGCTGATGATCGACGCGCTCAAGCGCAGCTCCGCACAGCGCATCACAGCAGTGTTACCCTATTATGGGTACGCCAGGCAGGACCGTAAGGACAAGCCCCGGGTACCGATTTCGGCGAAGCTGATCGCAGCGCTGCTGGAAACGGCGGGGGCGGACCGGGTTCTGACCTTAGATTTGCACGCCGCGCAGATTCAGGGGTTCTTCGATATCCCGGTGGATCATTTGTTCGCCATGCCGGTGATGATTGAGTACTTCCGGTCGCAGGGTAAGCCCGCTTTAACGGTGGTATCGCCGGACGCGGGCGGTGTGGAGCGGGCGCGGGCATTCGCCAAGAGATTGGGGGCTCCGCTGGCAATTATCGATAAGCGGCGAGAGGAAGCCAACGTCGCCGAAGTCATGAACGTAGTGGGCGATGTGAGTGGGCGGAACTGCCTGCTGGTGGATGACCTGATCGATACGGCGGGCACGCTGGTGAAGGGCGCGGAGGCTTTGCTCGAAAAAGGGGCGGCCAGTGTTTCGGCCTGCGCCACGCACGCGGTGCTTTCGGGACCGGCGGTGAGCCGGATTGAAGAATCCGAGTTAAAGGAAGTGGTGGTTACGAATTCGATCCCGCTTTCGGAAGCGGCGCGGAAATCGAGCCGGATCAAGTCGTTGTCGATCGCGAAGTTGATGGCGGATGCCATACGGTCGATCCACGAGGAGACTTCGGTGAGTACTTTGTTTGTGTAGAGATTCACGGGTATTTTCGAACCCACGTTAGCTGGAGCGATAGGCCGGGAGGTCTGTCCGACTGGCGAATCGGACTTCGAAGGCCCGATACAGGAGAAACGAACTTGAGAAAAGATATTACTGTAGCCGCCGAAGTGCGTACTTCGCGGGGCAAGAATGAAGCGCACCGGACACGGGCCGCGGGGAGCATCCCGGCGGTGATTTATGGTGCTTATCAGGAACCAGTCAGCATAGCGGTCAACCCGCGCGAACTCAGCAAGATCATTCGTTCCTCGACGGGACTGAACACCATCTTCACGCTGGCGGTTGCGGGCGGGGAAACCACTCCGGTCATGGTAGTAGACCGGCAGGTGGATCCGATCAAGGGACTGCTGCTGCACGCGGATTTCAAGCGCATTGACTTGACCAAGCGCATCCGCGTCACCGTGCCCGTAGTCACTTCCGGCGAGCCTGCCGGCGTGAAAGTGCAGGGCGGATTGCTGGAAATCATTTCCCGTGCGGTGGAGATTGAGTGCTTGCCGGATGAAATTCCGGAGAACTTCACGGTAGAAGTGACCGAACTAATGATCGGACAGGGCAAGCGGGCCGGCGACGTGGAATTGAGCGGTTCGATGAAACTGGTGAGCGATTCGCAGACCGTGATCGCACACATTGTGGCGATGCGCGCCGAAGAAGTGGTGGCGCCGGTCGAAGGCGCTGTCCCAGTTGCCGAAGCGGTCACTACCGGCGAGCCGGAAGTGGCCAAGAAGGGCAAGAAGGAAGAAGAGGCAGCGGAAAAAGATAAGGGCAAGAAGAAGTAAGGTGACATGTTCCTGGTGGCCGGTTTGGGAAACCCGGGCGAGGAGTATGCGCTCACACCGCATAACCTGGGATTTTTGGCGGTGGACCGGCTGGCGGAGCAGCATGGCATACGCGTCACCCGAAGGGATTCGAAAGCGCTGGTCGGGGTGGGCGAAATCGACGGGCGCGAGGTGATGTTGGCCAAGCCCCAAACGTTTATGAATCTCAGCGGCACATCGCTCGGGCCGCTGATGGAAAAGCACGGAATCGAACTGGGCCAACTGGTGGTTGTGTATGACGAGTTGGACCTGCCCTGGGGGGCGTTGAGGGTCAAACCGAAAGGCTCGGCAGCCGGGCACAACGGGATGAAATCCGCGATCCAGAGCTTGAAGACCAACGAGATTGTGCGAGTACGATTAGGAATTCATCCGGGCCATCCGATTCGGGACGGCGCGGAATTTGTGCTGGCGCCTATCAAGCGCTCGCAAATGAAGGAATTGGACGAATTCGTAGGCTTAGCGGCCGGCGCGGTTCGTTCCATAATTGCCGAAGGCGTCGAAAAGGCCATGACGAGATACAATCGTCGCGCCCCAGGCTTAAACATAGAGGAAGCATGACACGGATTTACGAAGAGCTGTTCATAGTAAAGCCGGATGCGCCAGAGGAAGAGGTCGACCAGTTCGTAGAGACCCTACGGACGCAGTTGACCACGGCAGGCGCTACGGTAGACAAAGTCGATAAGTGGGGTAAGCGCAGGCTGGCTTACCGCGTGGACAAGTATCGGGAGGGGACCTACGTGCTCCTTCAGTTCTCGTCGGAACCCTCGGTGGTCAAGGAATTGGAACGGCGTCTGCGAGTTTCGGACGCGGTTCTGAAGTTCCTCACGGTGCGCATCGACGAGACACTGAAACGTTTGGACAAGCGCAAGAAGGAACGGGACAAGCGAGCGGCGAAACGCGCGTTGAATGCCCCGGCCACGCCGGTTCCGGCGCAGCCTTCCCTGGCGCAACAGATGACCGAACCACCAGTCGCGGGACCAATACCGGGCGCGCCCCTTCCGGGCCTGCCGAAGGAGGCATAAGCCATGGCCGAATCTAAAGGAAGACCAGGCAGCGCGTCGCAGCGCCCCACCGGCGGCGACAAGGCGGTTGCCACCCAGAAGAAGCAGTATTTCCGCCGCAAGAAAGTATGCCGGTTCTGCGTCGAAAAGATCGACGATATCAACTACAAGGACGTGAAGATGCTGCACGCCTTTGTGGCGGAGCGGGGCAAGATTGTGCCGCGCCGCATTTCGGGCGTGTGCGCGCCGCACCAGCGGCGGCTCACGGACGCGATCAAGAAGGCGCGGAACATTGCGCTGCTGCCGTTCGCGGCCGCGTTCTAAGCAGGAGGAAATATGGAAGTCATTCTTAGAGAAGACATCGAAAAGTTGGGTACCCGCGGCCAGGTAGTCAAGGTGGCATCCGGGTACGCCCGCAATTTCCTGCTGCCCAAGCGCATGGCCGTGGCGGCCACGGAAGCCAACAAGAAGATTGTGGAGCAGGAACGTCAGGCGCACCTCCGTAAGGAAGTCAAGGTTCAGGGTGAGGCCGAAGATCTGGCCAAGATCATGACCGGGGCGACCGTCCGGATGGCACAAAAGGCCGGCGAGAACGATCAGCTATTCGGCTCGGTGACGAGCAAGGATATCGCTGAAGCTCTGGCCGCGCAAAACTACAACATCGACCGCCGCAAGATCCAACTGGACGACCCCATCCGCCAGTTGGGTGAATACAAAGTGCAGGTGCGGTTGCATAAAGACGTCACGGTGGAAATCACCGTGGTGGTCGGCAAAGAAGAGTAGTCGCGGTATTAAAAAGGGGACAGGCGCATTTTCCGGCAGTTCGCGAAAAATGCGTCTGTCCCCTTTTTTCATAGAGAAGCTATGCGGAAACCGGCGGTATTTCTGGCTCACGGATCTCCCCTGTCGGCGTTGGGTGGCGACGCCCATGCGGCGGCGTTGCGCGCATTTGGAGACAAGCATCCGGACGCGCGGGGCATCCTCATCGTTTCGGCGCACTGGAAGGTGTCGCGGCCGCTGCGGGTGACGGCATGGGACCACATGCCATTGCTCTATGACTTCAACGGTTTTCCGGACGAGCTCTGCCGCATCCAATACCCGTCGCCGGGAGACCCCGGCCTCGCGGCCCAGGTCGCGGGCGTGCTGCTGGCCGGCGATCAGGACACCACCTTCGATACGGTGCGCGGCCTCGACCACGGCGCCTGGGTCCCGGCGCGGTTGGCCTGGCCGGAAGCCAAGCTGCCCGTGCTGGAGGTTTCCATGCCGTTCCTGGATCCGCCGCAACTATTTCAACTGGGGCGGGCGCTACGGCCGTTGCGCGACGACGGCGTGCTGGTGGTGGGCAGCGGCGGAATCGTACACAACCTGTCGCGCGTGCGGCTCGCCGACAAAAACGCGCCAGTGGACGAATGGGCGGCGGAGTTCGACACGTGGGTGGCGGAGCAGGTGGAAAAACGCGATATCGGGAAGCTGTACGAGTACCGGCGTTCGGCTCCCCACGGGCGCCTGTCGGTGCCCACGACGGAGCATTTCGACCCGCTGTTCGTGGTGATGGGAGCGGCGTGGCCGGACGATGGTATGGAGACCATTTTCGCTGGATTCCACTACGGGAACCTATCCATGCGCAGCTTTTGTCTGGGGTGAACACGTGCGCGCGCCCCCCGTCAGCCCTGGGGGGAGCCCGTCGATTTGGCATACCAGAGGCGCCAGCGTGGCACGGTTGCGGCGGCAGCCCGCCAGTTCCGCATCCAGCCGCTGGAACAGGGCGCACCGGTTGGGAATGCCCGTCAGCGTATCCACCGCGGCCAACTGGCCGGGGCGCTAGCGCTTACGGCGCACGTTCCACCGACGGGGCAGGCTTGCCTTTGATGGCGAGGAGAATCCGCAGATCCTTGCTGCCAAAGGCGTCCGGCGCCACATAGCCGACGCAGCCGATGTGAAACTATTATTGCGTGGTTCCTAAGCACGGCGTTCAGCGTGTGCGTGTGTTCGGTTGATGCCGGGCAGCAGCCGCGGCGGCCATCGGCAGACAACAGGCGAGAAACTCATAGAGGTATGTTGCCATGCTTTTTGCGGGGCATCGTATCGACCTTGTTTTCCAGCATGCGCAGCGCCCGGATCACGCGCGGGCGAGTTTCGCGGGGCTCGATCACATCGTCCACGTAGCCGCGCTCGGCGGCGATGAAAGGGTTGGCGAAGCGCTCGCGGAATTCGTCCACCTTCTGCTGGCGCGCCGCGGCCCGATCGCTGGCGGCGGCGAGTTCGCGGCGGTAGACAATGTTGACCGCGCCTTCCGGCCCCATGACCGCGATCTCGGCGGTAGGCCAGGCCAGATTGATGTCCGTGCGCAAGTGCTTAGAGCCCATCACGCAATACGCGCCCCCGTAGGCCTTGCGCGTGATCACCGTAATTTTGGGGACCGTGGCCTCGGCATACGCGTAAAGCAGTTTGGCGCCATGCCGGATGATGCCGCCGAATTCCTGCTGCGTGCCCGGCAGGAAACCGGGGACATCCTCGAAGGTGACAATCGGGATGTTGAACGCGTCGCAGAAGCGGACGAAGCGCGCCGCTTTCACCGAGGAGTCGATATCCAGCACGCCGGCCAGGAAGGCGGGCTGATTGCCGACGATGCCGATGGAGCGTCCGTCCATGTGCGCGAATCCCACCACAATGTTCTTGGCCCAATGCTCGTGGACCTCGAAAAATTCGCCGTCATCCACCACCCGATGAATCACGTCCTTGATGTCGTAAGGCAGGTTGGATTCCGCGGGGACGATGCTGTCGAGCGCGGCGTCCATGCGGTCGATAGGGTCTTTGCTGGGCCGCCGCGGCGGGTCTTCACGGTTGTTCCGCGGCAGGTAGGCGAGCAGTTCGCGGATCATGCGGCAGCACTCGGCGTCGTCCGCGGCGATGAAGTGGCCCACGCCGCTGACGGAGTTATGCGTCATGGATCCGCCCAGCGTTTCCTTGGTGACGTCTTCATGGGTCACGGTCTTGATCACGTCGGGACCGGTGACAAACATGTAGCTGGTGTGCTCCACCATGAAGACAAAATCGGTGATGGCGGGCGAGTAGACCGCGCCGCCCGCGCAAGGGCCCATGATCGCGGAGATCTGCGGAACCACCCCGCTGGCCAGCGTGTTGCGCAGGAAGATATCGGCGTAGCCCGCGAGAGAAACCACGCCTTCCTGAATGCGCGCCCCGCCGGAATCGTTGAGCCCGATCACGGGTGCGCCGGTCTTCAAGGCCAGATCCATGATCTTGCAGATCTTCTGCGCATTGGTCTCGGAGAGCGATCCCCCGAAGACCGTGAAGTCCTGCGCGAAGACGTAAACCAGGCGGCCTTCCACGCGGCCATAGCCCGTGACGAAGCCGTCGCCGGGGACAATCTGCTCTTCCATGCCGAAATCGCGGCAGCGATG
>JANYAH010000114.1 GCA_025361425.1 Candidatus Solibacter sp.
TGCTGATGAAGAAATACGGCAAGTTCGCTGCATTGATCGTCGTCTTGATCGGTACTCTCGTCTGGCTGGCAACAGCCGAAATGAAAGAGAACCAGACCTATTACAAGACCATCACCGAACTGGGACAGATGGGCAACAAGGCGTACGGCACGCGGATTCGTGTCGGCGGAGATGTGGAAACGGGTTCGATCCAGCGCGTGGGGAGCCGGGTCGAGTTCGTGCTGGCGCAGGAGACCACCAAGCTGAAGGTGTCCTACACGGGAACGGACCCGCTGCCGGACACGTTCAAGGACGGCGCACAGGCACTGGCAGACGGCAAAATGGGGAAAGACGGCGTCTTCGTGGCCAACCGCATACAGGCCAAATGCGCCTCCAAGTATGAAGCCAAGCCGGGACAAATCAAACCGGGACAAACCGCTCCCAACATCAACTCGGGCAAAACAAGCATCTAGAGGGTGACATGGAAAATCTGGGTTCGCTGGCCATCCTGTTGGCCTTATGTCTGGCGTTGTATGCCACGGCGGCTTGCGTCATCGGCCGCATCAAAAACAAACCATTTCTGATCGTTAGCGGGGAACGGGCGGTCTACGGACTCTGGGCGCTGATCACAACGGCATCGGGGATTCTGGTTTACTCGCTGATGACCAGCGATTTCCGCTTTGCCTACGTCGCGGCACACTCCAACCGCACCATGCCCATCCTATATAAGTACGCGGCGTGGTGGGGCGGGCAGGAAGGTTCGCTGCTGCTGTGGAGCTTCCTGCTGTCCACCTACACGTCGGTTGTGGTATTCACCAACCGGCGCAAGCATCGCGACATGATGCCGTGGGTGATCGGCGTACTGACCACGATTCAGAGCTTCTTCCTGGTGCTCAACAACTTCATCGCCAACCCGTTCCAGATGCTGGCGGTGGACAAGCTGATCACGGCGGTGCCCGACGGGGCCGGGCTAAGCCCGCTGCTGCAATACCCGGCGATGGCGATCCATCCGCCGATGTTATACCTGGGCTACGTGGGCTTCTCGGTGCCGTTTGCGTTCGCCATCGGTTCGCTGATTACGCGGCAACCGGGCGACGCCTGGATCCACACGACGCGCCGTTGGACGCTGGTCACCTGGCTGTTCCAGAGCACGGGTGTGATGCTGGGCGCGGCGTGGGCGTATCACGTGCTCGGCTGGGGCGGCTACTGGGGATGGGACCCGGTGGAGAACGCTTCCCTGCTGCCGTGGCTGAGCGGCACGGCGTTTCTGCACTCGGTGATGATGCAGGAAAAGAAAGGCATGATGAAGATCTGGAACATCGTGCTGGTGAGTGCCACGTTCTTCCTTTGTATTCTCGGGACGCTGCTGACACGTTCGGGGATCGTGCAATCGGTCCACGCGTTCGCGCGCAGCGATATCGGCAAGTACTTCGTGGGCTTCCTGGCGGTGGGCATCGCGGCGGTGATCTTCCTGATTTTGGACCGCCTGGACTACCTCAAGAGTGAGGCGGAACTGGAGAGCGTGATTTCGCGCGAATCCAGTTTCCTGTTCAATAATCTGATTCTGCTGGCGAGTTGCTTCGCGGTGCTGTGGGGCACGCTGTTCCCGGTGATCAGCGAAGCCATTTCCGGTGACAAAATTTCGCTCGACGCCGATTGGTACAACCGGCTGATGGTGCCGATCGGGCTGTTCCTGCTGTTCCTCACGGGCGTGGGCCCGCTGTTCGCGTGGCGGCGCACGTCCGTCGAGAGCCTGCGGCGCAACTTCCAGTTCCCGGGAATCGCTTCGCTGGTGCTGGTAGGCGCGCTGATCGCGGCTGGGATGCGGCACTTCTATGCGCTGATCTCCTTCGGCTTCTGCCTGTTCGTGGCGCTCACGATTCTGGTGGAGTTCTACAAGGGTGCGAAATCGATCGGCGCCAAAAACCAGATGAACCTGCTGCGCGCCACCATTGAACTGACGCACCGCAATACGAGGCGCTATGGCGGATACCTGGTGCACATGGGGATCGTGCTGGCGTTCATCGGTTTCACGGGCCACGCGTTCAACCAGAACGAGGTCAAGGAACTCAACACGGGCGACGCCATGAAAGTGGGCACTTACGAACTGCGCATGGTGAATTTGGCGCAGGGCGACGAAGCCAATTACTCGTGGCACCGCGCCACCATGGCGGTCACCAAAAACGGCGAGATGCTGGGCACGCTGGAGCCGGAGAAGCGCTTTTATAAGGCGAGCAAGCAAGGCACCAGTGAAGTGGGCATACGGGTGCGGCCCAATGAAGACCTTTACCTGAATTTCGGCGGGATGAGCGACGACAACCAGCGCGCGGTGATTCAGGCGTACGTGTTCCCGCTGGTCTCGTGGATCTGGATCGGCACACTGGTAGTAATCTTCGGCACGCTGGTCTGCCTGGTGCCGAGCAAAATCAAGCTTCAGTACGCCCGCACGGAAGTAGTGGGGTATGCCAAGAATAATGCAACAGTTCAGAAGTAGTCTCTTGGTTCTGATTGTGGCGATGGCTGCGCTGGCCCAGACGGCCAGCGAGAAGCCCAGTGTGGACGTGCGGCGTGTGGGTGCGCGGCTGCAATGCCAGTGCGGCTGCAAGGATTCGGTGGCCACGTGCAGCATGTTGGAGTGCCACTTCTCCAAGCCCGCCAAGGAGCGCATCGCGCAGATGCAGAGCGTGGGCATGGGCGATGAGCAGATCGTGCAGGCTTTCATCCGCGATTACGGCATGGCGGTGTACCTGGCGCCGCCCAACGCCTTCGGTTGGATTGTTCCCTACGCGTCGGTAGGCTTCGGGCTGGTGGTGATTTTCATGTTCCTCCGCAAATACCGTAAGCCGAAGCTGATGACCGATCTCGGCGCCGGCGTCGGTGACATGGGGGCGGACGATCGGGAACTGGCAAAGTACAAAGAGCAGATCGAGAAAGATACCGCGAACCTGGATTGAAGGGCTGAAAGCGTCCCGTGATTATTGCGATTACCTGTGTCATAGCGATCGTCGTTATTGTGTTCGTCCTCGGGGTTCGGCCCAAGGACTTACCGGAGCCGGAACCGGTCTCCCCATTCGCTCATTTGGATGAGCGCAAAGCGGCGATCTACGAAAACCTGCGCGATTTGCAGTTCGAATATCGGCTCGGCAAGCTTTCCGACAACGATTACCAGTTGACCAAGAAAGATCTGCAAAAAGAGCTGGCCGCGGTGATGGCGGAAGTGGATCGCGTGAAGCTTCAACTGCAAGCGGGACGCGGCCAGACTCCGCCGCCCCCGGCTCCGAAGCTGAGGCAGACGCCCGCGAGCACGGTAAAATCGGCGCCCGAACCGGACTCTCTCATCTGCCCGCACTGCGATGCCCGATTCGAGCGGGAGCTGAAGTTCTGTGGCGAGTGCGGCAAGCCCATGAAAGCGGTAAGAGCATGAGACACCTTATGGCCGTGGGGCGGACCCCGTGGTCCGCACGGGACGCCCTCGTCCCGCAGCCGGAACAACGATATCGGCATCTTGCCGGGCGCGGGCGGGCCGACGGGGGCGTCGGCCGCGGACCAGGGGGTCCGCCCCACATCGCGGGGAAGTGCATGCGCCACGGTGGCCTTTTGTGGTTCCTGGCCTGCACGCCAATGTTCGCGGCGGTCACCGGCACGGTGACGAATCAGACTACCGGCAAACCCCAAGCCGGGGCCACAGTGGCGCTCTATCAGCTCGCCACGGCGACGGGACTCTCGCTGATCGACCAGGCGAAGAGCGACGCGCAGGGCAACTTCACGATCAATCAGACGCCGCAGGGTCCCCACCTGATTCGTACCGCCTTCGACGGCGTCACCTACAATCACATGCTGCCCCCGGGAAGTGCCACCACCGGGATCCCGATTGAGGTGTTCAACGCTTCCAAGCAGGCGGGCTCTGCGAAGGTGGCCAAGCACATGATCCTGTTCGAGCCCTCCGGCGGACAAGTGGCGGTCAACGAAACCTACCTGTTCAAGAACGAAGGTAAGACGGCGTGGAACGATCCCGACAGCGGGACGCTGAAATTCTTCCTGCCCCCGGGCGCCGGGAAGCCGCAGGTCAACGCCACGGCGCCCGGCGGCATGCCGCTGGGCGCGCCGGTCAACAAGACCGCCAAGCCGGACGTCCTTGCGGTGGATTTCGCCATCAAGCCCGGCGAAACGCGGATCGATGTGGTTTACACCATGCCGTATACCGAAGGCGCGGATCTCACCGGCAAAGTAGTCAGCAAGGACGAGAACACGTACCTCATCGTGCCCAACGGCGTCACCCTGAAAGGCGATGGCCTCAACGATCTGGGCGCGGAGCCGCGCACCCAGGCGCACATCTTCGGCCTCAGCGGCGCCACCTATAAGGTGCAGTTGACGGGAGCCGTAGCCGCCGCACCGGCCGAGGTGGCAGATGGCGACCAGGCCGCCGACGATTCCGGACCGCGCATTGAGCAGATCATGCCGCGGGTGAATAGCAAGACGGTTTCCATTTTGATTGTGGCGCTGGGAATTTTGGCACTGGGGTTCGCGCTGCTGTATCGCGCCAGTCCCCCGCCCCCGGCTTCCGCCTCGCGGCGAGGCCAGCGGGGATGAACGCGGTTGGTGTGGAGGGCGTCTGGAAATTTTATGGCGACTACCCTGCCCTGCGCAACGTAGAACTGTCGGCCGCGCCGGGCGCGTGCCTGGCGCTGATTGGCCGCAACGGAGCGGGGAAAACCACGCTGCTGCGCACCATCGCGGGGTTTTCGCGGCCAGGCAAAGGCAAGATCACGATTTTCGGAAACTCTCCGCGCGACACCGAGACAAGACGGCTGATGGGCTTCATCGGCCACGGCATCAGTGTGTACGACGAGCTTTCGGCGCTGGAGAACCTGACGCTGTTCGGCAAGCTCTACGGTCTCGCGGATCCGAAGAAATCGGCGCTAGAGTGGCTGGAGCGCACCGGACTGGAACGTGTGAAGGATGGCCTGGTGCGCGAGTTCTCGCGAGGCATGCGGCAGCGGCTGGCGGTGGCCCGCGCTTTTCTGCACGGGCCCAAAGTGCTGCTGCTGGACGAGCCTTTCACCGCGCTGGACGACCGCGCGATCGCGGTGCTGCAACGGCTGTTGCGCGAGGCGTTGGCCGACGGCAAGACCATCGTGATGTCCACCCACCAATTGCGGGAAGCCCTGGAACTGGCCACGCACGTCGCGCTGCTCAACCGCGGACAGGTGGCGTTTCACGGGCCGCGGACGGCGGAAATGGTGGCCGACCCCGGCTGGGTGTACGCGCGATACGGTGAGGGATGATGGCCTTCGTCCGGCAAGTGCTGGTGATCATGTCCAAGGATCTGCGCGCCGAGTTGCGCACCAAGGAAGCCATCAACGCTTCGCTTTCCTTCGCCCTGGTGGTGCTGCTATTGTTCAGCTTCGCCTTCGACCCGAGCGAGGAGACGACTCGCGAGATCTCCGGCGGCCTGTTATGGATTGTTTTCGCCTTCGCCGGCACGCTACTGTTGAACCGCAGTTTCGCGCGGGAACTCGAGAACGATTGCCTGGACGCGCTGATCTCGGCCCCCATCTCCGGCGCGGCGCTGTTCCTGGGCAAAGCGTTGGCCAACTATATTCTGGTGCTGGCCGTGGAGCTGATCGCGCTGCCACTGTTCGGGGTATTTTACAACGTCCGGTGGACTTCGCAGTTCTGGCAATTAATGATGGTCATCGCACTGGCCACCTGGGGCATGACGGTGACGGGCACCATGTTCAGCGCGCTCACGGTGAACATCCGGCTGAGGGAAGTCATGCTGCCGATCCTGAATTTTCCGATTTTGATTCCGGCGCTGCTGGGGGCGATGCAGTTGACCAGCGCGCTGGTGGCGGGCAAGCCGATCACGGCGGACAACGACGCCTGGCTGAAGATGCTGATCGGCTTCGATGTGATGTACACTGCGGTCTCGGTGGTACTTGTGGAGACGGTATTGGTAGGAGGATAGTGGATGCGCAATAAGATTCTCTACATCATCGGCGCGGCGGCGCTTCTACTGTTGGCGCGAGACATGTATCTGATCACCGGCTTTCCGGCGGAGCGCAACCAGGGCGCGATCTTCAAGATCATCTTTTTTCACGTGCCGATGGCGATTACGGCGCTGACCTGCGCGATGGTGGCGTTCGTGGCGAGCATCCTGTTCCTGATCACCAAGAAGTTTCAGTACGATGCGCTGGCGGTGGCGGTGACCGAAGTTGGCCTCGCATTCCTGGCGGGCAACCTGATCACCGGGTCCATCTGGGGCCGCGTCGCCTGGGGCATATGGTGGGCCTGGGACGCGCGGCTGACTTCGGCGTTGGTGTGCTGGTTGCTGTACGCCGGGTATCTGATGCTGCGCAACGCCATCGAAGAACCCACGCAGCGGGCCACGTTCGCCGCGGTGTTCTCGATTTTCGCCTTCATCGACGTGCCGATCGTGATCTTCTCCATCAAGTGGTGGCGCACGCAGCATCCGCAACCGGTGTTCTGGGGCGGCGGCAGTTTCCCGCCGGATTGGTCGGCGGTGTTCGGCTGGCAGGTGCTGGCCGTGATGCTGGTGGGCGTGGTGTTCACCGCGGTGCGCCTGCGGCAGGAACAATTCCAGCGCGAAATCGATTCGCTGCGCCGCATGGCGCATGCTCTCTGAGGGAGATTTTATGTACGCACTGATGCTATTGCAAGCTTCGCCCGATGACGCCGTGTTGCGCGAGCTTGAACGCTTGCAGCGCAACTTCACATTTCTCAACAGTGGCCTGTGGGTGGCGTGGCTGATTCTGGTGGTCTACGTCCTGATGATGGTGGGCCGCGAGCGCAAGCTGAAGCGTGAAATCGCCGGACTGAGGGCGATGCTGGAAGACAAACCGCGGAGCTAGCGGCCCGGTTGAGTGGCTGTTGTTTCTCAGACAAGGCGGGCTGGTTTGAACTGCCGATTGGCGGGGAATTGGGAAAAAGCTTATGCTGGGGCGCAATCGTACTTCCACTGGTTATAATCGAAGGGTGCGAATCGTCTCAACACTTCTCCTGATTCTTAGTCTCGCCGGATGTCATCGCGGCGTCGAAAACAATGACGCGGTGCGTCAGGGCGTGCTGGCTTATCTGGCCACCAAGGGCATGACAGCCGCGGCCATGGATATCACCGTGACGTCGGTGAAGTTCAATGGTGACAAGGCGGACGCGACGGTTACGTTCGCGGCCAAAGGTACCGGCGCGGGGCAAATGGCGATTCAGTACCACCTGGAGCAGAAAGACAACAAATGGACGGTGGTGGGCCGGCAGGATGCCAACCAGCACGGGGCCGGACAGTTGCCGGGCGGGGCCGCTCCGCAGGGCGCGCCGATGCCGGGCATGGACAGTCCTCATGGCGGCGGAGCTATGGCAGCGCCGGGAGCCGGGGGCAAGATGCCGGCACCGGAAGATCTGCCGCCCGCCGGCAAAAAGAAATGAAGCGTGTTGCAGTCCTGGGTGGCGGACCGGCGGGGGCATTCGCCGCGGAGAAGCTGGCATCGGCCGGACTCGACGTGGTTCTGATGGATGAGAAGCTCGCCTGGGAAAAGCCTTGCGGCGGGGGCCTGACCCACAAAGCTTACAGCCAATACCCGTTTCTGATCGACAACTCCACCCCGAAGCGTATGATCACGGAGAGCGTGCTGGCAGCGCCGAAGGCGGGCGAGGTGACGTTGAAGCTGGGCGACCCGCTGCTGATCTATTCGCGCTTGGACTTGAACCGCATGATGCTGGAGCGGGCCGAACGGGCGGGGGCGCAGATTGAGAAAACACGCGTGATGGGCATGGAGCGGAAGGGTGCGGGGTGGCGCCTGGAGACAGCGGGCGGCAAGCTGGAGGCGGATTTCTGCATCGTGGCGACCGGCGCGCGCAATCCGCTGCGCGACGTGGGCACGCAGCTCACGGCGCCCGACACCATGACCGCGCTGGGCTACTACGTACAGGGCGACCAAGCGCGGATCGACATCCAGTTTTTGCCGGACCTGGAGGGATACATCTGGATCTTCCCGCGGTGCGGCCATCTTTCAGTGGGGATCTGCGGCAAGGGCGAGCCGGCGAGTGCGCTGCGCAAGCGGCTGGAAGCGTATATGGCGGGACGCGGAATCAGTTGGAAGGGCGCATCGTTCTACAGCCATCTACTGCCCTCGCTGGACACGAAATCCTGGAAGCACAACCGGGTGGCGGGCGATGCGTGGATGGCGGTGGGCGACGCGGCGGGGTTGGTGGACCCCATCACGGGGGAGGGCCTGTACTACGCGATTCGGTCGGGCGACCTGGCGGCGCAGAGCCTGCTGGCCGACGTGGGCGGTCCGGCGGAGAGCACGGATCGCTATCGCGGGTTGCTGCGGCGCGATTTCGCGGCCGACCTGGAGTTCGGCTCGCGGCTGGCCAAGCGAGTGTTTCTAGGGCGTTTTCTGTACGCTTCGGTGCCGCAGCGCATGGTGGAATTCACCCGCCGTTCGCCGCGCTTTGCCGGCGTGATGCAAGATCTGTTCGCGGGCAAACAGCCCTACCTGGGGTTGAAGCGCCGTCTGATGCGCAATTTGAACGGCAGCCTGTACGAGATCGCGATGAGCTTCGGGTTCGGCCGCCTGGTCAACAAGGCGGAGAGTGCTCCCTAACCGGGCGAAGCCGGGACCAAACAGAGGAGCCCTTCACCGCGGAGACGCCGAAACGCAGAGACGCGGCGGCGCGGAGAAGCCCTAAGCAAGTCAAAACCTGAGAGTGCGGGGGAACGGAAGAACGGGGCCGTCGCCGACGCCCTTTTGCGAGTTCGGGTGAGGGAGGGTAAGTTTCTCATGACACATACAAGATCTGAAGAACTGTTTCGCCGTGCGGTGGAGAAGATTCCGGGTGGGGTGAATTCGCCGGTGCGGGCGTTTCGTAGCGTGGGGGGAGAGCCGGTATTCATCGCGCGCGGCGAGGGGTCGCACTTGTTCGACGTGGACGGGAACGAATACATCGATTACGTGGGATCGTGGGGGCCACTGCTGTTGGGGCACCGGCATCCGGAGATTCTGGCGGCGCTGGGGAAGGCGCTAGGGATCGGCACGAGTTTCGGCGCGCCGACGGAGCAGGAGATCGACCTGGCGGACGCCATCATCGAGGCGGTGCCCTCAATCGAGATGGTGCGGCTGGTGAATTCGGGCACGGAGGCGACGATGTCGGCGATCCGGGTGGCGCGCGGGTTCACGGGGCGCGACCTGATCGTGAAGTTCGAGGGCTGCTACCACGGTCATGTGGATTCGTTGCTGGTGAAGGCGGGGTCGGGCCTGGCGACGCTGGGGATCGCCGACACGCAGGGAGTGCCGAAAGCATTCGCGGATACCACGATTGCCCTACCGTACAATTCGCTGGAGGCCCTGGAAGAGGCGTTCCGGGCGCACGGGGCGCGGATCGCGGCGGTAATCGTGGAGCCGGTGGTGGGCAACATGGGGTGCGTGCCACCCTTGCCCGGCTACCTGGAAGGCATGCGCGAGATCACGGCTCGGTACGGGGCGCTCTTGATTTTCGACGAAGTGATGACGGGGTTCCGGGTGGCGTTCGGCGGAGCGCAGGCGAGGTACGGAATCCGGCCGGATTTGACGACGCTGGGCAAGGTGATCGGCGGCGGGCTTCCGGTGGGGGCCTACGGCGGGCGGCGGGACATCATGAGCATGGTGGCGCCGGCGGGGCCGATTTACCAGGCGGGGACACTGTCGGGGAATCCGCTGGCGGTGGCGGCGGGACTGGCGATGCTGCGGCACTTGAAAGCGCACCCGGAGGTGTACGACCATCTGGAGGCGCGCGCGGCGAAGCTGGCGGCGGCAGCGCCAGAGGGAGTCACGGTGAATCGCGTGGGGTCGATGTTCACGTTCTTCTTCACGGACGGGCCGGTCTCGGATTGGGAATCGGCGAAGAAGTGCGACACGGCGCGCTTCGGACGGTTCTTCCGGGGGATGCTGGACCGCGGGGTGTATCTGGCGCCTTCACAATTCGAGGCGGCATTTGTGAGCGCGGCGCACACGGACGAGGACATCGAGAAGACGATCGCGGCGGCGGGGGAAGCGCTCGCGGAGTAGGCGTCAGGTCCTCTTTGCGGCGCGCAGGAGTTTGCGCGCTGAGTAGGCCGCGACTCCGAAAAAGAATGCGAAGGCCAGGACCATCACGGTGAGTTGGCGTTGCGGGGAGATGCGGGTGACAACGGAGCCGGAAGGGCGGGCGAAATCCAGCGCGATGCGCAGGTGGACCGCGGCGGGCTGCGCTTTACTGGAACGGTTGTCCACCACGAGGACGTAGTCGCCGGGCTCGCGGATGCGGAAGTTGAGCGCGCCGGATTTGCCGATCCCGGTAACGGCCAAGAGACCGTGAGGGAGATCTTCACGCAGACGTTCGAGATCGGCGCGGGTCATGAGAGCCAGACGGACGTTGCCGGAACCGGACTGCACATTAAAGCTGGCGGTGACGAGGGCGGGATTCTGACGCAGGTTGACCTCGACATACTTCCACTCGGCGGGGGGAATCTGGTAGACCTCGTCCACCAATTCGACGCTGGTGGATGCGGCCAGCATGACGAAGCAGGCAAGCAGGGTCATGGCACGGGACGGATGGGCTGGAGGGGTACAATAAGGTCCATGAACGACAGTATGGCACAGCCGGGCCCGGGGCTTGTCCGGACGGACGCACCGGGCTGGAAGAGCGCGCTGAGTTGGGTTTCAGCGCTGTTGCTGTGCGCTCTGTTCCTGCTCTCCGGACTTTGGAAGATCACCGACGTGCAGGGCACGGCGGTGCGCATGGTGCAAGCCAAGGTACCGGAACAGTTTGGCCTGGCGGCGGCGCTGTTCTTCGGGATCGTGGAAACGGTAGGCGCGGTCATGATCCTGGTGCCGCGGTTGCGGCGCTGGGGAGCGCTGGCGTTGGGGGCGATGCTGCTGGCCTTTCTCGGGTACTTCGCCATTCAATACGATACGTTGCGGGGCGCGGATTGCAGTTGCATACCGTGGCTGAAGCGGGTGGTGGGTCCGGGGTTCTTCGTCGGCGACGGTGTGATGCTGCTACTGGCGGTCTTCGCGGGCCTGGGGTCGCGGCGTCCGGAAGGGTTGCGGGCGGTGGCGCTGATCGCGGCGGCGGTGACGGTGTTCGCGGGGGTGTCGTATGGGGTGGGTGCGGCACGGCAGACGGGGACGCGCGCGCCGGAGAGCATCCTGGTGGACGGACGGCCTTACTCGTTGAAACACGGCAAGGTATTTCTGTATTACTTTGACCCGGCGTGTATGCACTGCTTCGAATCTGCCCAGCGGATGTCGAAAATGCACTGGGGCGATACGCGGGTGGTGGGAGTGCCGATCAGCCAGGGGCAGTTCGCGACGCAGTTCATCGCGGACACGGGATTCCACATGGCGATTACCACGGACCGGGACAGGCTGAAGGAAGTGTTCCCGTACGCGGGCGTGCCGGCCGGAGTGGCGATCGAGAACGGGCGCCAGAAGGCGGCGCTGGTGAAGTTCGATGGCGAGGAACCGGCGGCAACCTTGAAGCAACTCGGACTAATCTACTGAGGGGGTTCCGGGGGAATCGCGCACCTGAAGCACAATACACTGGAATCAAGTGAACCTACTCATACCGAACCTGGGATCGACTTCGCTGAAGTATCAGATTCTTGAAATGCCGTCGGAGACGGTGCTGGCCAAAGGACGCTTGGAGCGCGTGACGAATTACCGGGAGGCGATCGCGCAGATATCGACGGGCGCCACGGCGATTGACGCAGTGGCACTGAAGGCGGTGCATGCCGGTCCCAAGTATCGCGGGACGTTTGTGGTGAACGATGAGGTGACAGCGGCGCTACGGCAATTCCTGCCCGCGGCTCCGGCGCATAACGCGATCTACCTGACGGCGATCGAGGCCCTCCAGCAGGCGATGCCGGGAGTGCCGATTGTGGCGGCGTTCGAGCCGGAGTTCCACGCGACCATGCCGGAATACGCCCGGCGCTACGGCGTGCCGTCCAGGTGGCTGGAGGACGGCGTGGAGAAGTACGGCTTCCACGGCGCATCGCATCAGTATATTGGGGAGCGAGTGGCGGCGATGCTGGGGCGGCAGGTGAAGCTGGTGAGTTGCCATCTGGGCGGGAGTTCGTCGATGTGCGCGATCGCGCTCGGGCGGAGTGTGGATACGACGATGGGATTCTCTCCGCAATCGGGATTGGAGAATGCCACGCGGCACGGCGATCTGGACGTGTTCGCGGTGCTGTACATGATGGATCTTCACGGGTGGAGCGCGGAAGAAGTACGGCGGCAATTGGCCACGGGCGGAGGGCTGGCGGGACTTTCAGGGGTGGAAGGCGGCGACGTGCGCGATCTGGAAGCGGCGGGCACGGAGCGGGCGGCGCTGGCGCTGGACGTGTTCGTATACCAGGTGAAGAAGACGATCGGGGCGTATGCGGCGGCGATGGGCGGCATTGAGGCGGTGGCGTTCACGGGCGGGATCGGGGAGAATTCGGCGCGACTGCGGGAGAAGTGCTGCGCGGGGCTGGAGTTCCTCGGGATCGCACTGGATGGGGAGAAGAACGCGGGCGACGGGGATCGGGTGGTGTCGGCGGACGGTTCGCGGGTGACGGTGCTGGCGCTTGGTACCAACGAAGAATTGATAGTGGCACGGCGGGCGTACCGATGTTTAAGCGCCAAATGAAAAAAGGACGCTGCCGGATAGCAGCGCCCTCGGTTTAGGAAGTGGAATGAAGATTAGCCGTCGCGGCGCTTGAGCGTGGGACGCTCGTCCGAATCGGGCTTCGGCTTGGTACCGTCTTCGTTCTCATCCACCGGACCAGTAGTGCTGCCGGGAGCGCGGCGCAGGCGCGGGCGGTTGGAATCCTTATCGGTATCGATCTTGCGGCGGTTGTGAAGCATCGACAGGCGGTTCTTCACGTCGTTGAATTCGCTGGTATTGACCACGTATTCGGGCTTCGCCACGAGGATCTTCTGAATTTCGACCTGGGCATTCTTGATGCGGGAATCGGTGGGCGGGTGGCTGGAGAAAATCTTGGCAAGGGTGCCTGGCTTCTTTTTTTCCAGGGACTGAATTTTCTCGAAGAAGTCGACGAAGGAAGTGGGGTCGTAGCCCGACTTGTAGAGATACTGTAGCCCCAGGTAATCGGCTTCGGATTCCATGCTTTGCGAGAAGCGGAGGAAGCCGAGGGGGATGGCGACGCTGGCGCCCTGCCGGATGGCGTACCCGGCCCATCCGCCCATGAAGATGAGGGGGAGGGTGGCATAGTTGAGGATTTGCCCCTTGGTCTGCTGCTTGGTGCCGTGCCGGGCGGCCACGTGGGCAATTTCGTGGGCCATGACGCCGGCGAGTTCGGATTCCGATTCGGCCTTGAGCATGAGGCCCGAGTTGACGAAGAAGAATCCGCCGGGAAGAGCGAAGGCGTTGACTTCCTCGGAATCCAGCACCTTAATGGTGAAGGGCACTTTGGCGTCCGAGTTACGGACGAGATTCTGACCGACGCGGTTGACGTATTCGGCGATGATGGGGTCGTCGATGATCTTGGCCTGGCGCTCCACTTCCTGCGCCAACTGTTTGCCGAGCGCGATTTCCTTCTCAAGGGAGTAGAAGTTTACACCCTTGCCGACGTCGCGGTTGCCAATTTCCTCGGGGTCCGCCTTTTTCTTGTCCCCTGCGAAAGCCGCCACCGGTAACAGGCTGATTGCGGCCAAAACCGCCACCGGTACTCTGAAGTGAAGTTTCATAGTCCCCAAACTCCTGATAGCTACACTATACGCCCAAAATGGGGGCGGTGAGAAGCCTATCTGTGGTACGCGCGGGCCGCCGGGCGGGTTTCGGTTTTAATTAATACCAGCCAAGGCTGATGACCTTGCCCGCGGGGTCGACCAGGACGTCCAGGCGGCGGTTGGTGTAGGAATAGAACTTGCGGCCCTGGGCGGCATCGGCGGCGGCGACGGGGCCGTTCCAAAGGCGGCGGCAATCCTGCCAGGTGAGGCGCGGCGGATAGACGAACACGGTGCGCAGGGAGCCGGACTGGAGATCGAAATCGAGTTCCAGTTCCTTGTATTTGCTGGTGGGATCGCTAAACGCGTAGATGGTGCCGTTTACCGCCCTCGTCTCGTCGTAGGCGGGCCGGTGGCGCTTGGGCTCACCGAGCAGCTTGCGGGCATCGCGTTCCTTCCAGTGTCCAATCTGGTTTTGGCAGTAGGCGGCGACCTCGGGCTTGATTTCCAGGAGAGGAGACGGCAGGGGAACTGGCTGGCGAAGGACGGCATCTTCGACCAGCTTGCCGGGCAACGGAGCGAACTTGACGACGGGCGGGATGGGAGCGAGCTTCTTCAGGGCGGGCGTGACCGGAGGGGGAGCGGGTAGGGTGATCTGCCCGCTATCGGGCGGTTCAGACCGTCGGAGGACGGGAGGCAGTTTCAGCGTGCTGGTGTTGCCCTCCGGATTGGTGGCGACGCGGTCGGCGGCCGCCCCACTCCCCATCAACTGGCCAGCCGCTGCCGCCAGACACACCAGCCGGAACCACTGCATAGAGCGACCTCACGAATTCGGTAGAACTCAAGATCACATTAGCCGAACCAGCGGCGGGTTGTCGTCTTGAATTTAGGCAGTAGCCGATTGTTTTCCTAAGTTAAAGTACAACCGTTCCGGGAGCGGGCGAAGACGGCAGAGATGAGCGCGCGCGGTTCAGGCGGGGATGGCGGAAGACAGTGCGAATCGAACGCACCAGCGACTTCAACAGCCGCCGAACGGTTTTGAAGACCGCCCCGAACACCAGTCCAGATTGCCTTCCGCTTTACATTGTAGCGGGATGGCGAGGGGACGTTGCGGCAAAGGGGAGCAGACGGGTACACTAGAGGAGCAAACCCTTCGACTAGCCATTCCCCGGTCGTCTAATGGTAGGACAGCGGCCTTTGGAGCCGTGAATTGAGGTTCGAATCCTCGCCGGGGAGCCAAATCCTGTAGCCCCAACTTGCCGCGCCGTTTTTGTTGACAGCGGCCCTTTTGCGAGTCCCCGTTATCTCAAACATTCCGCAGGTATTTAGACCCCTCACTTTCTCCAGTTTGAAAATACGATTGTCGGGGTCCAACGAATATCTCCGGGGTTCGCGTTGGCCTCCCATCCATTTCCGTCCAATTCTCCGTTTTCTCCTGTTGACAGATTGCCGTTGTTGACAGGGGGGTCCTTGTTGGCCGCCCAAAGATTGCAGTTTCCAACTCGGTGGTGCCACAGGAGTTTGAGTCCTGCGATCAAAGCGTGCGGGCGACGTTCATTAGAATCGCGGTTTTGTTTGTATCCCCAATGGTGTAACATTGGAGGTACGGAGGACGAGGTGCCTGATGCTTAAGAAGCTCACCAAACACGGGAACAGCCTGGCGCTGGTGATTGACCGGCCCATTCTGGATCTACTAAAAATCGACACGGACACGCCGCTCGACATCAGCACGGATGGCACGCGACTCATCGTCGCTCCTGTCGCGGTGCCTCTCGCCCGTGGGAAGAAGTTCGACGCTGCGCAGGAGTGGGCCCACAAGCGGTACGGCAAGGCTTTCGAGAAACTGGCCAAATAAAGGAGCCGCCGGAATTCGCGTGGACCCACTATTCCTTTCTCTCGATGAAGTGCTGGAAATGCACCAGCAGCAGATTGATCGGTACGGTGGATCATCCGGCATCCGTGATTCCGGAGGGCTGCAGTCGGCGCTGGCAACTCCTCAAGCCACCTTCGGTGGTGAATACCTTCACCCGTCCATCCCGGCCATGGCCGCCGCCTACCTGTTTCACGTTTGTCAGAACCATGCCTTTGTCGACGGCAACAAGCGAGTGGGCGCCAATGCGGCAATTACGTTCCTTTTGATGAACGATTGGGAACCAGATTTCGAGCCGGACGAACTCGCCGATCTTGTGCTCTCGGTGGCGTCCGGCGTGGTGGACAAAGCCACATTGACTACGCTTTTCGAATTGCATTGCAGGCCAGCTTCGGTGATCTGAAGATCGCCGCGTCCTCTTGAGAAAGTCCGGGGCGTAGTCGATGCTCCGCCAGTTGGAGGGGTTCCGACGCGGACGACATGCCCCGGCTCGATGCTCTGCAAAGCGACAAGGCAGTCCGGAATGAACTTCAGCTCCTGCTGGTACGGGATGTTTTATCGAGCGTTAGTTGACAGGGGGGTCCTTGTTGGCGGCCCAAGGTTGCAGTTTCCAACTCCCCGCGAGTATTGATTAACAGGGGCAGTTGAATCG
>JANYAH010000119.1 GCA_025361425.1 Candidatus Solibacter sp.
GCCTGAATCTGCTCCAGGCTGCTTGCTTGTGAATCGTCCATGCTGATGATCAACTCCCAGCATCTCGCTACTCGCCTTCAGGCTCATCTTGTATGAGAATCCAGGGCCCGCTTCAGGCTCATCTTGCATGAGACAAGAGTGGTCCCCACGTCGTTCGCGATTGGGTGTATAATTCGCTGAGGTTGTTTGGAGTGTACCGTTGAAAAAACTGCGTTGGCTCACGTTAACTAGCTTTGCCATGCTCGCCGCGATGGCGTTTCTGGCAACCCGCACCGAGGCTCAGCCTGGTCAGGTCAAACTAATCGTCCCCGGCGTTTGGTTCCTCGAGGGAGACCTGGCGAATCTCGGCCACTCCAACAACATCATCATAGAGATGAAGGACTACGTGATCGTGGTCGACGCCAATTTCCCCAGCGGCGCGAAACTGGCTATGGAAACCGCCCAACGCATCTCTTCCAAACCCGTCAAGTACGTCTTCGACACCCATCACCACGGCGACCACGCATACGGGAACCCGATCTGGACCAAGGCCGGCGCCACCACGCTGGCCTATGTGGGGGTCGCCGAAGAGATGAAGCGCTTCGAACCAGCGCGCTGGCAGGCCACCGCCAAGGAACGTCCGGATGTCGCCGAACTGCATCTGGACGCCCCCGAGCCGCCGCAACAGACGTTCGACAAGAGCCCCTTCATTCTCAAGGACTCTACCCGCGAAGTGCGTTTCTACTTCTTGGGCTGGGCACACACACGCGGCGACGGTTTCGTCTACCTGCCGAAGGATAAGCTGCTTTGTACGGGCGATGCGGTGGTCAACGGCCCCTACAACTTTACCGCCGACGCCAATGTGGCCAACTGGCCGAGGGTGGTTCGCGCGGCGCAGGCGCTGGGTGCGGTCCACGTACTTCCCGGCCACGGTCCGGCCGGCGGCCCCGAGATTTTAGAGGGCCAGGCGAAGTTCATGACCGAGCTACATAAGGCCGTTGACACCGCCATCAATCAAAAGAAGAAGTTCGAGGATGTGGTGCCGCCCGGGACCACGACGGTCTACGGCAACGTGGTCCCCGTCAAGACCTCAATCACCCTGCCCGGCAGTGTGAAGAATTGGGCCGGCGCTTTCCTGCCCGCCCAGGTCCGCGACACCTGGGAAGAGATCGCGCAAAAGAAGCCCCACGGCGACCTCCCGCACTAGACGGCTGATCCCCTCTCCCTGCGGGTGACCGCGGTCATCTAGCGGTCCGCGGCTGGCGCGCGCCTTGCCCGAAAGAGCCGCCTGAAAGGCGGCTAGGGGCAAGATTGCCCGCCCCACAAAACCGGCATTACTTCGGCCGCACTACATTAGCCTTAGCACGGCGGGCAAAGTGAATTCCAGGCACAAACTCGCGGGCTACGTCGTTATGTACCGTATGAAGCCCTAGCCAATGGGAGTCAACGTGTGCGCCGGCGTCTAAGTTCGTAATACACTAAATTGGGCAAATCGCGAGAAGTGAATGGCTCGGAAGCACATTCTTAATAGTTTCTTTTACGGGATCATCGCCTGTTCGGCGTGTAGACTGCTACCGGCTTCGGAACATCATGGCATTGTGAAGTTCGGGGGCTTGGCGGTCCCGGGCGCAACGGTGACCGCCACGCAGGGCGGCAGGAAACTGACCGCGGTGACCGATCCGCAAGGCCTGTA
The DNA here is from genome assembly GCA_025361425.1 of Candidatus Solibacter sp. Lineage (GTDB taxonomy): Bacteria > Acidobacteriota > Terriglobia > Bryobacterales > Bryobacteraceae > Solibacter. Next base: position 1,673 of record JANYAH010000119.1, read on the forward strand.
TGCATTTGCCGACGTACCGGACGGGGTGTGGAACTTCCAGGTGGAGATGCTCTGCTTCACCACGCTGACGAAGGAAGTGGCCATCGCGCCGAACTCGCCAAGCCCGGAGTGGGAACTAAAACTCCTGCCGTTGGAGGAGATCAAGGCATCGGCGCCGCCGCCCGCACCGTCCGCTGCTCCGCCGCCAGAAACCACGCCGGCTCCAACGCCGCGGACGGCGGGCACTCCGGCGGCTCAGCCGGCTGCGAAGAAGGGCTCCAAGGCGGCAGCCGCAACTGCCGCGGCGGCCAACGCGCGGCCCGGTTTTCAGCGCGCCGATTTGAACGCCTCCAGCGCGCCGCTGTCCGACGAATCCGCGGCCTCGGGCATTGATGAAGCCAGTTCGGGCGCCAGCGACGCTTTACTGGTGAACGGCAGCGTGAGCAACGGGGTGGAAAGGCGCGCGATCGGCAATTTCCGCAAAGGACCGGGCTCGGGATATCGCGGCGACCTAAGCTCGATTCTGGATAACTCGGCGCTCAACGCGCGCAATTTCTCCATCACGGGTCAGGATACGCCCAAGCCGGCTTACAACCATCTGCGCTTCGGCATGTCGTTCGGCGGCCCGCTGAGTATCCCGCACCTGTTCCGCAGCAACAACGGAAGCTTCTTCGTGAATTACCAGGCGATGCGCAACCGCAACGCCAGCACGCAAACCAGCCTGATGCCGACGGCGGCGGAGCGCACCGGCGATCTCTCGCAAACTTTGAACCCGCTTGGCAAACCGGTGCTGGCGATCGACCCCAATACCGGTGCGCCCTTCCCCGGCAACGCGATTCCGATGACGCGGATCGCGCCGGAAGCCCAGGCGCTATTGAACTTCTATCCGCTACCTAATTTCGACCCGGCGGCGCACTACAACTACCAGATCCCGCTGGTGGGCGCGGCCGATTCGGACGGGGTACAGACACGCATCAACAAAATGATCAACCCGCACAATTCGGTGAATGGCAGTTTGGGCTACCAGCGCACCAGTGCGGACAACCCGAACCTGTTCCAATTCGTGGACCGCAACCGCACGTCGGGGATGAATGCCAATGTGAGCTGGCGGCACACCTTCACCAGGACGTTATATGGAACGCTGGGGGCGCAGTTCAGCCGCTTCTCGGTGCGCAACACGCCGTACTTCGCCAACCGCATCAACGTATCGGGCGAGGCTGGAATCGGCGGCAACAATCAGGAAGGGGGGAACTGGGGACCGCCCAATCTTTCGTTCTCCAGCGGCTTGGCGGGGCTGGGCGACGGGCAGCAAAGTTTCACGCGCAGCCAGACCAGCGCGCTTTCGTATTCCATGATGTGGATCAGGCGGCCGCACAATGTCACGATGGGCGGCGACATACGCCGGCTGCAAAGCAATCTGCTTTCACAGCAGGACGCGCGCGGCAGTTTCGGGTTCACGGGCGCGGCGACCCAGGCCACGGCCAACGGGGTGGGAGTGGTCGGAACGGGGAGTGATTTCGC
>JANYAH010000136.1 GCA_025361425.1 Candidatus Solibacter sp.
CCCGGCGGTCAGTGCCAAGTCCAAACGGGTCCGCGCGACGCGCATGATCAGGGAACTCAAGAAGCTCGGCTATCGCATTGAAGGCGGACCACTTCCCGCCGTGGCCCAGGCATGATCGAGGGGTGGTTTTTCGACCCTGTCTAAAGAGTAGGGTCTTGTCGCGCCAACTCCAGAGGCGGACGGGGCCCGCCATTCCTTCACTTCATCCGTTGCGCCGCGATCGCCGCCTGCCCTAGCGCGATCCCGCCATCGTTGGGCGGCACCCGGCGATGCAGAAACAGTTCGAACCCCGACGCGCGCAGCGCCCTCGCCGTCAGCCCCAGCAGCCGCATGTTCTGGAACGTCCCGCCGCTGAGGCAGACGCGATTGTGGCCGCTTTCCCGCCGCATGCGCAGACACATCTCGTGGATCGCGTCCGCCAGCGTATTGTGAAAGCGCGCCGCCACTACAGAAGGCGCCGCCTCTTCCTTCACGATGCGCTCCATCATCGGGCGAAAGTCGAGCTCCTCTCCGCCGATATCGAACGCGTACCGTTCCTCGCACGATTCGTCCACAATCGCCTCCAGCTCGATCGCCGCCTGGCCTTCGAAATTGACCTCGGTCCGCAACCCGATCAGCGCCGCCACCGCGTCGAACAGGCGCCCACAGGAGGACGTCATCACCGTATTCGTCCCCGTCGCGATCATCCGCTGCACCGCGCGCAACCGCTGTTCCCCGATGTGCCCCCCCACGCCGGCCAGCCGTTCCGCCGCACCCGCATACCCCAGCGCGGAGCGCCACGGCTCGCGCACCGCCGCGTCCCCACCGGCCAGCGGCACGTAGCGCAGGTGGGCACGCCGCGTAAACCCCGCATAGCTCGCCACCAGGAACTCGCCGCCCCAGATTGCGCCATCCACGCCGTAACCCGTTCCGTCCATCGCCACGCCGATCACTTCACCCGTCAACCCGTTCTCCGCCATGCACGATGCGATGTGCGCGTGGTGGTGCTGCACGCCGATCTTTTCCAGCCCCGGTAACCCCAACGCGTACTTCGTGCTCAGATAGCCCGGGTGCAGATCGTAAGCCACAGCGCGCGGCGCAACCCGGAAAAGTTTTTTCAAATTGCCCAGCGTTTCTTCGAAAAAAACCAGCGTCTCGTAATTCTCCAGATCTCCAATGTGCTGGCTCAGGATGGCGTGAGTACCCTTGGTCAGGCAGAAAACGTTTTTCAATTCGCCGCCGCACGCCAGCAACTCCGGCAACTCGCGTCCCAGGTCGAGGGTCTGTGGAACGTAGCCGCGCGACCGGCGCATCACCCGCTCCTCGCCTTCGAACATCCGCACCACCGAATCGTCGGCGCGCATGTAGATATCGCGATTGTGCACCAGAAACCAGTCGGCCACCCCGCCCAGGCGCTGGCGCGCATCCTGGTTGTCCACCACAATCGGCTCCTCGCTCAGATTGCCGCTGGTCATCACCAGGGCCGCGAATGCCGCGCCAGAGAACAGCAGGTGGTGCAGCGGTGTGTACGGCAGCATCACGCCGAGCGTCCGGTTGCCCGGGGCGAGGTCCTCCGGCAGCCCCGCGTCCGCGCGGCGCGGCAGAATCACGATGGCGTGCCGCGGCCCGCCCAGCGCCCGCGCCGCCGCATGGTCCACCGCGCAGAGTGCGCGCGCCGCCTCTACATCGCGCACCATCACCGCGAACGGCTTGTCGCTGCGCCGCTTGCGCGCCCGCAGCCGGGCCACCGCCCCCGCGTTGCGCGCATCGCAGGCCAGATGAAATCCGCCGAGCCCCTTGATCGCCAGAATCTCCCCTTTCGCCAGCCGCCGCTGTGCCTCCACAATTCCGGCCGAGAGCGCTGGGGCAGACAGGCAAGGATGCCTGTCCCACATGAGCGCCGGACCGCACGCCGGGCACGCGTTCGGCTGGGCGTGGAAGCGCCGGTTCGCCGGGTCGTCGTACTCGGCGCGGCACGGGACGCACATGGCGAAGCTCGCCATTGTGGTGTGCGGGCGGTCATAAGGAATGTCGCGGATGATGGTGTACCGCGGGCCGCAGTTGGTGCAATTGGTGAAGGCGTAGCCGTACCGCCGATTGCCCGGATCCGTGCAATCGGCCAAGCACTCGGCACACGTGGCGATGTCCGGAGAGATCAGCGCGAACTTGCCCGTCTCCGCGACGCTCGCTCGGATGTGGAATCCGCGGTCGCCATTGAGGGGCAGGGAAGTCACCGCGCGATCCTGAATCCACGCCAGCGGCGGATGCTCGCTCCCCAATGCCTGTAGGAAAGCCTCCACCGCCGGCGCCGGGCCTTCCACCTCCGCGACCAGGCCGGAGGAATCGTTCAACACGTACCCCGCGAGGTTCAGCCGCTGCGCCAGATTGTACACAAACGGCCGGAACCCCACCCCCTGTACAATCCCCCGCAGCCGGACCTGAATTCGCTCTGGCATAGCCATAAAACGTCGCGGTTCAAATTGGGGCGCGACCGTCTCTTACCAGTATCCGTTGCTCAGCACCGCTTTCCTGCAACTGGCGCAGAACTCCACCCCTTTCACGTCCAGCCGTTCCACCCCGTGGCTGGACGACATCACGCATCGCCAATCCGCGCAGTGGCGCAGCCCGAAGGTGTGTCCCAGTTCGTGAGCCCCTTCCTTGACCAGGCGCTCGCGATGCAGCTCTTCGCGCCGCGGCATCCCGTAGAATTCCTCCTGCAGCCGCGCCGTGGAGACCACCGCGCAGTTTCCATCCAACTGCGCTTCCCCAAACACGAAGGTCAGCACCGGGACATAGAGATCGCACGCCGTCACGCCCAGAATGCGCGCATCGGGGTCCGAGGCGCGCTCCAGGCGCTGTAGAATCGCCGTGGAATAATACTGCCGCCGCCCCGCGTCCAGCGCGAACGAGACGTCGAACGTCTCCGGCCGGATACGGCACGGCGTGCGGAACGTGCGCGCCAACGTGGCCGCCAGATGCTCCAGCACCACCAGGCTGGGCTCCAGCGGTCCGGCCCCGTTGGCCAGCGGGATCAGGTGGATCGGTCTCACCGCAGACCGTAGCGCCGCAGCTTGTTATAGAGCGTGGTGCGATCGATGTCCAGGATCCGCGCCGCGCGTGAAAGGTTGTGCTGCGTCTCGCGCAGTATGCGTTCGATGTGTACGCGTTCGATATCGTCCAGCGTCTTGCCGCCCTTCGGCTCGTCCATCTGGAACTGGAACGCGAAATCCGCTGGACGGATCTCAGTACCCCGGCCCACCACCAGCGCCCGTTCCACCGCGTTCTCCAGCTCGCGCACGTTGCCTGGCCAATCGTGCCGCATCAGCACCTCAATGGCTTCCTGCGAGAGTTGCGGCACCGGCCGGCTGGTCGCCATGCAGAACTTGTTCAGGAAGTGCGCCACCAATAGCGGTATGTCTTCCCGCCGGTCGCGCAACGGCGGCAACTCGATGCAGAAAACGTGCAACCGGTAGTAAAGATCTGGCCGGAATGTGCCGTTCTTAACCAGCGTCTCCAGATTCTTGTTGGTGGCGGCGATCGCCCGGAAATCTACCTTGATCTGCTGGTTGCCGCCCACCCGCACAATTTCCTTCTCTTGCAGCACGCGCAACAGATCGGTTTGCGTCTTCAGGCTGATGTCGCTGATCTCGTCCAGGAAAACGCTGCCCCCGTCGGCCACCTCGAACTTGCCCTTCTTGCGGTACTGCGCCCCGGTGAACGCGCCCTTTTCGTGTCCAAACAGTTCGCTCTCCAGCAGCGTCTCCGTCAGCGCCCCGCAATGCACCGTCACCATCGGCATGTAGCGCCGTGGACCGGCCGCATGAATCGCCCGCGCCACCACTTCCTTGCCCGTCCCGGTTTCCCCCGTGATCAGTACCGTGGCCTCCGTGGGCCCCACCATTTCGATTAGCTCCGTGACCTTCCGCATCGCCGGGCTCTTGCCGATCAACTCGGTCCCCGGGACCGCTTCCAGCAGGTCCTCGCGCAACCGTACCACTTCGCGCCGCGCCCGCTTATGTTCCAGCGCGTTCGATACCAGGTGCGACAGCTCATCGGGATCCACCGGCTTCGTGATGTAATCGTAGGCACCGTGCTTCAACGCCTGCACCGCCGTTTCCACGCTGGCATAACCCGTCATGATGATGATCGTCAGGTCCGGATCCGCCTCCCGCAAACGGGTCTGTAGTTCCATGCCGTCCATCCCCGGCATCTTGATGTCCAGCAACGCAATATCGAACTCCGCCTGCTGGATGATCTCCAGAGCTTCCCGGGCGCCTCCCGCCGGCCGCGCCGTATACCCTTCGCTGGTAAACCACTTGCCCAGCGAATCGCGCACCACCAGTTCGTCGTCGACGATCAGGATTCTGCCCTTGGTTCGAGTTGCCGCTGCTGGTTCTACTACGCTAACCATTTGATCCTCCCGTTGCTTCCCGTTACCGCTCTGCCTTGTCCGCTCACTGCCTGGCCCCCGCCGGCGCCGCCGCCGTCGCCGGCAGCGCCACTCGGAACTCCGTCCCTTCGCCAGGTTCGCTTCGGACGGTGATTTCGCCCGCGTGCTGTTCGATAATGCTCGCCGCCACCGCCAGACCAAGCCCCGTGCGGTTCTGATCTTCCTTGGTGGTGAAAAACGGGTCGAAAATGCGCGCGAGAACGTCTGGCGAAATACCCGAACCCGTATCCTTTACGCGCACCACGCCCTGTTCGCTGGCAGGGTCGAATTCCGTCGCTACCTCCAGCGTGCCGCCCTTCGGCATCGCCTCCGATGCGTTCACCATCAAAACCAGAATCACCTGCTGGATCTGGTTCCCGTCGCATTCCACCGCCGGCAACCCCTCCGCCAGGCTCTCTTTCAACTCGATGCTCTGCAGGTCCAGCTTGTGCTTCACCAGTTGGATGGCGCGATGCACCACCGTGTTCAGATCCTGCGGCTCACGCTGGCTCGGCGCCTGGCGCGAAAACGTCAGCAGGCTCTTCACCAGTTCGCCACACCGCTTGCTCTCCCGCTCAATGGTCTGCAAATGCTCCGCCATCTCATCGCGCCCTTCGAAGTCCAGCTTCCGCACGCCGCGCAGCATCAGGTGCGCGTAGGTCAGGATGCCGAAGAGCGGATTGTTGATTTCGTGCGCGACCGTCGCCGCCAGCTTGCCGATTGAGGCCATCTTCTCGGAGCTCAGCAGCTTCTTGTACACCTTCTCCAATTCAGCCGTCTTGCGCCGCACCCGCTCTTCGATCTCCGCCTGCGCCCCTTCCACCTTGGCCGTCATCTTGTTGAAGGAGCGCGCCAGGTCGCCCAGTTCGTCGTCCGAACCCACCGGCAGGCGATAGGACAGGTCCCCATCCGCTACGCGGTGCGTGCCATCGATCAGTTTCTTCACCGGCCGGTAAACCACCGTCCAGATGAACGCCACCGCCAGCCCGGAACCCAGTAGAATCGCGCCCACCAGAAAATATCCCAGGTTTGCCTGGTGCTGCGCCATCTGCTCATCCACTGTGTCCAGCGAGAGATTAGCGTCGATCACACCCAGCACCTGCTGTCCGGCCGGATGCACGTGGCAGGCCGCATTAGAGCATTCCGGCGCGTTCCCCACCGGCTGGATCACGGCCAGCACGCTATGGCCCTCCCGATCGGTAAAACGGCGCGCCCGGTCCTTGCGGTTCAACTTGGTGAGCGGCGCCGATTGCTGGTGGCATCCGTAGCAGGCTTCCGCGTTCTTATCCACTACCGTGTTGATCTCGCCGCCTTCGGTGGAGAGCGTGATCCGCCCTTCCTTGTTGAACAGGCGGATGCGCCGGATGCCGTTCTCGCTGCCCAGCTCTCGAATGATGTTGTACAGCGCATCGCGATCGTTGTGCAGCATCTCGTAGTGCGTGCTGCGCAGAATCACGTCGGCGATGCGGTACGCAGACTGCTTGATCAGTTCCTCGGAGTGGTTGCGCTCCATGCGCAGGTTGATATACCCGAACAAGGCAAAGAAAGCCGCCGTGCTCGCGATCACGCAGATCGCGAGCTTGGCGGCCAGTCCCAGGCGAATTTTGCTCGGCCGTGGCATCAGACGGCGACTGGGTCTTCCTCCGTTTGTTGCAGTTTCGCGTGCGCCGGTTCATGCACGGCCGCCTCGAAAACCGGGAAGTTCTGCGCGACGAAGTGGAAGATTGCGAAGCCCGCCGCCACAATGGAAAGCGTCACCGCTACCTCGCTCCACTTCGGAATGTAATGCGTGCCGCTGCCCGCTTCCAGGCCCGTGATGCCGACGTTCATCCGGTTCGTAATGAACCCGAACACCACCATCACCGCGCAGGCATACAGCGCGCCCGGCCGCATCCGCACCTTGGCTTGAAACAGCAGCACCGCCGGAATCGCCATCAGCGCGATCTCCAGCCCGAACAGCCAGGTCTCCGTCCGGTTTAGCCCCAGCAGACCGAACACATGGCGATGGCTCATGTCCAGAAAGCGAATCCACAGGTACACGCTCAGCACCACGGCCAGCACCCGGCCCATGCTGGCCAACAGTGGAAGTTCCAGCGCCCGTCCAAACGCGCGGCTGCTGTGCCAGCTTTCGAATATCGTCATCGCCAACCCCACCGCAATCGCCGATACCCAGAACAGCAATGGCAGAATCGGCGTGTACCACAGCGCATAGAGTTTCTGCGGTACGATCAGGAACAGCGTGCCCAGCGAACTCTGGTGCAGCGTCGAAAGCAGCACTCCCAGAATCATCAGCGGCACCGAGATCTTGTGGATCCACTCCAGCGGCTTGTGCAACCCGAATTTCTCGAACACCATCGGCAGGAATTCCAGGAATAGCACCGTAGAGTACAGCGTCACGCACCACGCCACTTCAAACATAACGGAGTGCGGATTCCACATCACCAGCGGATGCCACAACCGGTCCGGCCGGCCCAGGTCGAAAAGCAGCCCGACCGTCACTAACACGTAGCCTAGAAACGCCGTCAGAATCGCCGGCCGCAGCACCGGCTTGTAAGCTTTGATATTGAAGATGTGCACCATCGCCACCAGCGTGAACCCGCCGGCCGCCAGCCCCACACCGCACATTACGTCGAAGCCGATCCAGAGGCCCCAGGGGAATTTATCGCTCAGGTTGGTGGAGCCGCCCAGCCCGTACATCACGCGCAGGTACGTGGCATACAGCCCGCTCAGCATGATCCCAGCGAAAATGGCGCGCCAGATGGTGATCTTGGGGAATTGCAATTTCATCTCCGCCGGCCCTCCTTCTTGACCACTTCGGCCTTGGCCACTTCGGCCCGGCGGTTGGTGATCCACCAGATCCCGCCCAACAGCACCGTGCCCGTGGAGACTATGTCCGGCACCAGCTCCAGCACCCGCCATGTGGTTTCCGGCAACCCTTCCATCGGCACATTCGTGCGCAGCCCGATCTGCTCAAACGGCACCGCCGAAAGGTAAAACACGCTCGTGCCGCCTACTTCCCGCACCCCGTAGATTTTGTTGAAGTACCCGCCCGGTTTCTCGGCGATCCGCTTGCGCGCTTCGGCCAGCAGCTCATCCCGCTCGCCGCACACCGTGGCGCCCACCGGACACGCTTCCGCACACGCTGTCGGCTTGCCTTGGATCTGCCGTTCAGAACACATATCGCACTTGCGCATCTTGGGCAGGCGCTTATCCCACTCGTAGGATGGCACCTGAAACGGGCAAGCCTGCATGCAGTAGCGGCAACCCATGCACTTGTCGGCGTCGTACACCACCGGACCCAGGGCGGTCTTCTGCAATGCGCCCACCGGGCACACCGAAGCGCAGGCCGGTTGTTGGCAATTCATACACAAGCGACGGCTGTAGCGCTCACCGTGGGTTTCCACCGCAGTCAGCTTGTGGGCCGAAATCGTCTCTTCCGCGGCGATTTTGTCGTTGTACGGCAGCCCCCAGCGCTCGGCACACCCGCTTTCGCAGGCTTTGCAGCCAATGCAAAGGGTGCTGTCGTATAGCATGGCCTTGGACATAATAAGACCCTCAATTCCTTTTTAACAGAAAACTGTGGCAAATGTGTAGAAAATCTTTACAACGCTCCCAAATAGGGACTACGCCGTGAGGAAGAACTCGCCGGTGACTTCCTTCCAGTTGGCTTCGGGCAGCGCCGCCATCAGGTCGTCCGCGGGCCGTCCGCCGTCCGCCGCGACCATGCCCGCCAGGGCTGGCTGGCGCGCATACAGCCGCTCCACCGCTTCGCGCATCCACTCGCCCACCAGCATGCGCGGAATCAGGTTCCGTGTGGTGTTTTCCTCGTCGGGAACGTGGACGCTCACCAGCCAGCCTTTGCCGTAGGGGTCCTGGCGCAGCAGGGCGGGGTTTTCAAGCACTTCGGCGTTCACCGCCATTACTTCCCCTTCGGTCGGGGAGACCATTTCCGTCTTCTGCCCGTCGCGGAAGAACGAAATCACCTTCTGCCCCTGCCGGATCCATTGGCCAGGCTTCGGCAGTTCGATCTTTTCAATCTTGCCCATCAGCGCGGCGGCGAATTCATCCGCGCCCACGCGTACTACGTTCTGGCGCTCCCGCACCAGCCAACTGTGCCCGCTGTGGTATGAGACGCTTTCCGGAACCAGGAAACCGTCCACATAATCCGAACCAATCCGCGCAGCCGCAGCAGTGTGGGCTTGCGCGGATACCGTGTGGATCACCTTGCGTCGATTCAAGAAGTAATCCAAAACGATGAAAACTAAAAAGGTGCCGAGAACTAGAAGAACTGTCATAACGTTTACCGCCTTTCTGTCTTTTAGAAATGCAGCTAGAGTGCCAAAGAGCGCTGTGGTTTACCTCTTTTGCCGTTGTGGAATCATACAGATACAGGTGTAGAGATTTACCGCGCCGGCACAGCCGTCGCGAATCACCACGGCGCGATGTGGCGAATCTACGCGAGCCCTCGAAGAATCAGTACGTTACGCCCGGTGCCGCGGAATCCTACACCTCTGCCGTAAAACCCAGCAGTCCCGAAGCTATGGGGTAGGTTGTTCTCGAAACCCCGCATCAAGCAGGATCCCTCAAAATCCACCCGACCCCGGAGTCAGTCACGTAAACATTTTATTTATTTATCTCCAACACCCTCAATAGCTTGCGGCGAAATCGCGCCTCCGCGGTGCGCTTGAGCCCAGCCTCCTTGTGTGTATCGTGGGAACAGGAGGGACCAATACTCGTCCCGCGCTGCTTTCGGCGTCGTCGTGCGCCCGATTCCGGCGCGCGGAGCCTCCTGAGGTATAAATGATTGTTGACAGACCTTTGCCGCCTCTCAATGAGGCCTCCATTTTCGAAGCCGGATACCTGGCGGGAACCCTCCGCGCACGCCGCGAATTCACCTGGGCGCAGCGTGCCGCCATCGTAGGCATTCTCACCAGCGCCGCGCCGGATCCGCGCGCCACCGCCCCGGAGACTCCCCAGCCCAAACTGCGCAGCTTCGCCCTGATTCTCGCGCGCTGCGAATCCGCCGCCACCCTGCTCGGCTGGCGCAAAGAAATCGCACCGGCCCAGAAGCGCTCCATCGATGCCGCCATCCACCGCCTGCAGGACGCCGCCGCCCAGGTTGTCGTACGTGCTCCGGTGTGCATCGCAGCGCCAAAACCGACCAAATTTGTCCGGTATTTTCGAATTCCTGCACGCTAACGGACTTATTTGCAACAGGACTACAAAACTGCGTAGCGGCCTGCCTCGTCAACGGGCGCCGCGCCACCCGCGTGAGGGCCATCGAAGCCATCGCTTCGAATGACTACCAAGTGGTAGAATGCGGCTTAGATGTCTTCCTTCATCCAGAACCAGTTCGAGCAGAATATCGTCACCACCAGCGTGGACCACGTGTTCAACTGGGCGCGCGAATCGTCCATCTGGCCGCTCACCTTTGGTCTGGCGTGCTGCGCCATCGAGATGATCGCCGCCAGCACCTCGCGCTTCGATATCGCCCGCTTCGGCGCCGAAGTCTTCCGTCCCAGCCCGCGGCAGAGCGATCTCATGATTGTCGCCGGCACGGTCACGCTGAAGATGGCGCCCGTGCTCAAACGGATCTGGGACCAAATGCCGGACCCCAAGTGGTGCATCTCCATGGGCGCCTGTTCCAGCGTGGGCGGACCGTTCAATACCTACGCCGTGCTCCAGGGCGTGGATAAGATTGTGCCCGTCGATGTCTACCTCACGGGGTGCCCGCCGCGGCCCGAGAACCTCTTCTATGCGCTGATGAAGCTGCAGGACAAGATCGACCAGATGACCACCCTCGTCAAGCGGCCGACCGAAGTCCGCCTGGATGAATCCATGCTCGCCAACTTCAAGTCGCAGATCCGCATCGCGCAGACCCAGGATCCCGCATAACCCGTGTTCTACCGGGACTCCGAAAACATCTACCGCGTCACCGAACTCGATGCATTTCCCTGGCTGGTGCACGGCTTCGGCACGCGCCACTGCGATATCCCCGCCCGCTTCGCGCAGCTCGCCACCCTGAAACAAATTCACTCCTCTTCGTGCGTGGCCGCCGAGGGGCGCGCCGGCCTCCTCGGCGAAGGCGATGCGCTGATCGAAAACCAGCCAGGCAGCGTGGTGGCCGTCAGGACCGCGGATTGTATTCCCATCCTGCTGGTGGATGAACGCCGGCGTGCGGTGGCCGCGGTACACGCCGGTTGGCGCGGCACCGTGGCGCGCATCGCGTCGGACGCAGTTGCCGCCATGGGCCGGCGCTTCGGGACGCGCACCGAAGACCTGCACGCGGCCATCGGTCCCGGCATCGGCAAGTGCTGCTATGAGGTGGGCGCGGAGGTGGCGGCGCAGTTTGGATGGCAGGGAAGAGAGCACATCGATCTGGGCGCCGCCAATCGCCGGCAACTCGAAGAGGCCGGCGTAACGCCAGACAGAATCTACGCGTCGTATTTATGCACCAAGTGCCGGGCCGAAGAGTTTGACTCTTTCCGGCGCGACCAGGCAGCGGCCGGCCGCATGTATTCGTTTGCCGGAATCCGATAAGCGCCAGGGCAGACCCCAGGCGCGCGGTACATTGATAAAGAGAGGCGAGTGCATGTTCACGTGGATCTGCCCGCAATGCGGACGCGAAGTTCCCCCGGCCTATAACGATTGCCCGGATTGCTCTAAGAAGGCCGCCGCCGGCGCGGTATCCGCGGACGAGCCGGGAAACCAGCCGCCCGTGACGCCGGCGGCATTCGCGCCGCCGCCTCTACCCCAGCAGCCTTACTCCCAGCAGCCGCCGCCTCCGGGATACTATGCGCCACCCGGCGCGCCCGCACGCCGCCTCAATTTGCCAATATGGCTGATGACCATCGTCTTCGCGCTGGCCATCGCCGGTGTGGTATTCGGGATCATCTGGCTGGTGTCCGGCAATCGCGGATCGGCCGGGAACGGTCCGGCGCCCATCGCAACCGTGGAAAGTCCGGCGGCGAGACCCGGCGCCAAGACCAACCCGCTGCAGAAATATATCGAAGTTTCCGGCGTGCGGTTCGTGCTGGATGCCAAGAAGAAAACGATGGCGAAGTTCGTCATCGTCAACCACTCCCCGGCGGATATCAGCGGCCTGGCCGGCAACGTCACCGTCTGGGGGCGCACCCAGAAATCCGAGGAAGACGCGCAGGGAACTTTCTCCTTCAGCACCAATCTGGCGCCGAACGAATCCAAGGAACTGTCCGTGCCGCTCAACACCAAACGCAAGTTCTACGAGTTGGCGGACTGGCAGAACATCACCACCGACGTGCAGATCACTGCGCCCGCGGGCGGAGCGTAGGACAGGCCTCCTGGCCTGTTGAGGTGGGCCTTCAGCCCGCGAAACCCCATGAAGAACTCGGCGAGCCCCGGGGGATTCTCCGATGGGCGGGGTGGTTTTTCGACCCTGTCTCTGTGTTACGGCGGCGGGATTGGTGGCGTACAGGCCAGGATGCCTGTCCTACTTCGCCACGCCGCTCACTGCGGCCTTGGGGATAGTTTCGCCAGGTTCTCCCTGGCTTCGGCGAGCGACGGGAGGGTGCGCAGCGCGCTTTCAAAATCTGCGCGAGCGGCTTCGGTCTGCCCGAGCGCCTGTAGCGCGACCCCGCGATTATTCATGTTGCGCGCGTCCATGGGCGCCAGCGCCAGGGCGCGTCCGAACTCTTCCAGCGCGCCATCGGGCTGGCCTTCACGGAGCAAAATCTTGCCAATTTCGGTGGCGATCTCCGGGGCGTGGGGAGCATCCAATCGCGCTTTGGCGAGCAATTCCAGGCCCTTGGCGGCAGGTAGAGCCCGCGCCAGTTGCAGCTTGGGGCGCAGCTTCTTTGGCGCGCGCTCCACGGCCTCGCGCCACAGCGATTCGTCGGTCATCCACACCATGGTTCGCTGCGCGCTGAGTGCCGCCAACAGCAGCGCGATACCGGCGAGCAGCGCGGGCGATTTCACGCGCCCCAGCAACAGGGCCGCGGCCGCCGCGAAGGCGAACATCGGAAGATACATGCGGCGGTCGGCGGAAACGTTGGCGGCAGGGAAGATGGAAGAGCTGGGGATCAGCAGGATCAGCCCGGCGATCCACCATGTGGCGCAGGCTCTCTCCCGCCGCAGCAGCCAGAACGTCGCGCCCAGCAGCAGCGCCCAGGCCGCAATCCCCGCCCAGAGGTGTACGGAGATATCCGGGTCCACCGTGAAGCCGTAGGGCGCCACCACCAGTTGCAGGTAGCGGCAGACGACGGCACCCTGCACCAGTAGATACTGGGATGGGGAAATGCCGGCTTGCAGGCCGGCGGACGCGCCGGGGATCACCGCGGTGGCCCAGATGACGCGCGCGCCGGCAGCCAGGGCGAGCGCGAACATGGCGGCCAGCGCCGCTCTCGATTTCCGCGCGCCCGGCAAATTGCCGCGCCACTCTAACCAAACCAGCAGCAGCGGAAACGCCGCGCATTCCTCCTGGGCCAGCAGGGCCAGAGCGAACCACGCGAGCGCGCTCCACGGACGGCCTTCGAGCCACTGCCAGAGTGCGCCAAAGCAGCAGAGGCCCGCCAGCACGATGCCGCGCGCCCAAACGTAATTGACGGCTTCGGCTTGCATCGGGTGGATGGCGAACAGGACGCCCGCGACCAGCGCCGCGCGTTCCGGCAGCAAGCGGCGCAGGCACTCCCAGGCCAGCAGCACGGCGGCCAGATGAAACAGCAGGTTGAAGAGGTGATACCCCAGCGGATCGCCGGTGCCCAACTGGCGATTCAGCCAGAACGTGAAATAGGTGAGCGGACGCGTCTGTAGCGGCGTCCAGACTTCCAGCCAGCCGCGCGCAGATTGCAGGGCGGGGTCGGAGAAAATGGCATAATCGTCAAAGTGAAAGCCCGAACCGAGCGAAGCGCCAAAGGCAACCAACGCAGCGGCGAGCAGAACCAGGCGCGCTCTCATGACCAACTACGAGCTTACGTGAAACCACCCAAAACCGCAGCCGCCCGCAAGGCGCGCCTCACCGAAATCCTGAGCCACCTGGACCGCATGTACCCCGGCGCCACCTGCGCGCTGCTGCACCGCAACCCATGGGAGTTGCTGGTGGCCACCATTCTCTCCGCGCAATGCACCGATAAGCGCGTGAACGAAGTCACGCCAGCCCTCTTCGCCAAGTACCCCACCCCGCGGGATTTCGCCGCGGTGCGTCCGGAGGTGCTGGCGCAGGACATACGCAGCACGGGGTTTTTCAATAACAAGGCGAAATCCGTCGTGGGCGCCGCCCTGCGCGTGGTCAACGAATACGGCGGCCAGGTGCCGCGGACCATGGAAGAGATGTTGACCATCCCGGGGGCGGCGCGCAAGACGGCGAACGTGGTGCTGGGCACCGCCTATGGAATCGCGTCCGGCGTGGTGGTGGACACCCACGTCTCGCGGATCGCGCAGCGGCTGGATCTGACGAAGCACACCGACCCGGTGAAGATCGAGCAGGATCTGGTCGCGATCATCCCCCCGGAGCGGTGGATCCTCTTCGCCCACCAGGTGATTTTGCACGGCCGCGCGCTGTGCAAGGCGCGGGCTCCGGAATGCGAGGCATGCGACCTGAACGCGTTGTGCTACGCCGCCGACAAGCGGGCGTAGGTGTGAGCCGCCGCGGGCGTCAAGAGGAACGTATGCTACACTCCCGCTATGAAATTGCTGTGTGCCGTGTTGTTGATTTCCTTTGGCGCTTTCGCGCAGGAAGAATCGCCCGCCACTGCACCACCGCCGGGGCGCGAGCAGGCGCGGTCGATGATTGTGACGCAGTACGGGATTGTTGCCGCGTCGCAGTTTCTGGCGTCGCAGGCCGGCGCCAAAATGCTGGAGGCCGGCGGCAACGCGATCGATGCCGCGATTGCGGCCAACGCGGTGCTGGGACTTACGCAGCCGTATGTCAACGGGATGGGCGGCGACCTCTTCGCGATCGTGTACGAGGCGAAGACCGGGAAGGTCTACGGGTTGAACTCGAGCGGCTGGACGCCAAAGGCGCTGACGCTCGATTATCTGAAGGCCAAGAAGATCGACAAGATCGACGCACGGGGGGTCCACACCATCACGGTGCCGGGCTGTGTGGCGGGATGGGACGCGCTGCGGCGGCGCTTCGGGACCAAGACGTTCGCGGAACTGCTGGCGCCGGCGGTCTTTTATGCGGAGCATGGATTTCCGCTGCCGGAGATGGCGGCGCGCGGCTGGATCACCCAGGCGCTTTTGAAGCAGCCGGGTTACCGGGAGACGTACATGCCGGGCGGCGTGCGGCCGCGGTTGGGCGACACGTTCAAGAACCCGGCGCTGGGCGAATCGCTGCGCCAGGTCGCGGCGAAAGGGCGCGACGGCTACTACAAGGGGAAGCTTGCCGAGTCGCTGGTCAAGTTCCTGCAAGGGCAGGGAGGCGCGCACACCCTGGAGGATTTTGCGGAGTTTGAACCGGAATGGGTGGAGCCGATTTCCACCACTTACCGCGGCTGGCAGGTTTACGAGCTGCCGCCGAACGGGCAGGGCGTGGCGGCGCTCTCCATGCTCAACATCATGGAGAACTTTCCGTTGAAGGACTACGGACATAACTCCGCCGCGGCGCTGCACGTGATGATTGAGGCCAAGAAGCTGGCCTATGCGGACATGGAGCGCTATGTGGGGGATCCGCGGTTTGGGCCGGTGCCGGTGGCGGAGATGCTGTCGAAGGACCTGGGCAAGCGACGCGCGGCGCTGATCGACATGGACAAGGCGTCGTGCAAAGTGCTGCCATCGGAGCTGAGCGCGAATCTGGATGCGCACGGACGCGAGACCATTTATATGTCGGCGATCGATAAAGAAGGCAACATCGTGTCGCTGATCCAGAGCAATTACGCGGGGTATGGGACGGGCATGGTGGCGCCCGGGGCCGGTTTCTCATTCCACAATCGCGGGGCGGGTTTCGATCTGGAACCCGGCAAGCCGAATTCGCTGGCGGGACGAAAGCGGCCGCTGCACACCATCATTCCGGCGTTCATGCGCAAGGACGATCTCGCGATCGGGTTCGGCATCATGGGTGGATGGAACCAGTCCCAGGCGCACGCGCAATTCGTGGCCAACGTGGTGGATTTCGGAATGAACGTGCAGATGGCGCTGGAAGCGGCGCGCTTCACGAAGGGAACGTTCGGCGGATGCGACGTGCAGATGGAAACGCGAGTGGCCGAAGCGGTGCGGCAGGAACTGGCGCGGCGGGGCCACGTGATCGCGCCGCTAGGCGGATTCAGTGGCGCGATGGGGAACGGCGAGGCGGTGATGCGCGATGCCAAACGGGGCGTCAACTTCGCGGGCTCCGATCCGCGCACGGATGGTGCGGCGATTCCGGAGCAGCCGGCGGTGCCGGCGCTGAACGCGCAGCGATAGCCTTTGGCGGAGCAGATTCTTTGGCCTGCCAAATTTTTCTTGATTCGGAATCGGCAAGCGGCAGCGCCTGCCCCACCACGCACCATGCAGAGGTCTTCTACGACTTGTCCGGCATTTACTAAACTTTTACAAATCGCGGTATACCGGGAGGGCTGCACTTACGTTTATATAGGCAGAGGGAAGTAACAATGAAACGAGCGATTCTGGGCAAGGTTTTGATGGCGGCGGCGTTGGTGGTGGGCGTTGCGGCGGCAACGGACAAGGGTAAATCCAACGCGCCCCGTAGCGGCGCCGATCTGGAAAAGAGCGTGCGCCACGAAATTCTGATGTACTCGAGCTATACCTTATGGGACGACATCAGCTTCCGCATCGACAATGGCCATGTGTCACTGCTGGGTGCGGTGAGCCAGCCGTATAAGAAGGCCGACATCGAGCGCCTCGTGCAACGCATTCCGGGCGTTGCGTCGGTCACCAATGAGGTCAAGGTACTGCCCTTGTCGCCGCAGGACGATCGATTGCGGCTGCAGGTGGCGCGAGCCATCTTTCGCGACCCCGCGCTGTCGCGCTACGCGATGGGCGCCGTTCCCGCAATCCACATCATCGTGGACAACGGGAGGGTGACGCTGACCGGCGCGGTCAACAATAACCTGGAGAAGCAGGTGGCCGGAATTCGGGCTTCGGCCGCAGGTTTAAGCTTTGGCCCCGTAACCAACAACCTCACGGTGGACAACCCGCCGGCGAAGAAAAGCTAAGCAGCCCTTTCACCCACCTATTGAGGCGGCCGGGATAACCCCCGGCCGCCTTCGTTTTGTGGACCGCTCTGTGAGTCAAGCGCAAGCGCGGCAAGCGAAAGCGTGGCAAGCGGAACTCGCAGCGTTTCAAGGGGTGGGCTCATTCTTTCACGCTGAGCGATCCATCGAATCGGAAGCGGAAGGCCTCCGTCTGCGGATGTCTCTCCAACATCGGCGTAGCCTTCGGCTCCATCACTCGCGGTGCCGCGGGAGCTAGTTTCCGAAGGACAGCCAGCGCCTGTTTTGCGGCCAGCCGCACCTCCGGTTCCGAATCGGCCAGTGCGGCGCGCAACAGCTCCAGGTATTCCGGCTCGCCAATCTGCCCCATGGCCCACACCGCGCAGCGACGGAAGGATGGCCGCTCGTCGCACGCCATCTCCTTAACCCATTGACGGGCTTCGCCCTCGCCCAGGTAGTAAAGGCCGAGTAGCGCATTGGCCACGACCTGGCTTTTTTCGTCGTTGCGGCTCTGCAGCAGCAGCAAGCGCGCGGATGGCATCTTGCGACCCCACAGACCCTCCACCGCGGCCGCCCGAATGTCGTCATCCAACGACGCAAGCTGGTGCTTTACCCACCCGAGGTTCTGAATGCGCCGCCCCACCAGCAACGTGGCCTTCTCCGCCACCAGCGGATTGGGATGGTTCTTCAAATGGTTCAGCAGTATAATCAGCCGCGGGCCCGAAGAGATGTGATGCAGAACATCGAGCAACCGTGCCACCAGTTCGGGCGGGAGGCCTGACTCGTACCCGTCCCGCTGCGGCGCCAGCCGCGCCAGCCGGACGTCCAGCAAGCCGTCGATCTTGATCCAAGTAGCGCACAGCCCCTGCAATTCCTGGTCGCTGTACCTTCCGATGCGGATCAGCTCTTTTAGAAACTCCTGACAGTCCATCAGGCGCGCATAGGCTTTCGGCCGCTCCGGCGAATCCGGCAGCGCTTCCAATACCAAGATTGCCACCTCGAAGAACAGCGCGGGATCGGGCGACGCGATCTTCCGAATTGTCGGTTGGGTTGACTGTTCTCCCAGGGATCCGGTCAGTATCGACCGCAGGAGTACCCTCATGGCAACAAGTTCCATACCGTGCAAGTATCTTATCGGCCCGATTGCGCGTTTCCTTCGGAACACAGAGAACCGCCTTTGGTGGTCCCTCTTTCGGCGCGTTGTTACAATCGGGAATGGTGACGCGATCTCGCACCCTGGCGCTGCTCTCGATGGCTTTGTGCGCAGGCTGTACGCGGCTGCCGGATAGTTTCCCGCCGCCCGCACAGCGCGCTCCGCTGACCCTCCCGCTGCGCGGCGCTCTGGGCTACTTCCTCTCCATGGCCGACCCGAATGCCGACGCTTACCTGGTAAAAGACGTGGCGACCGAGGGTCCGGGAACCTGGCGCTGGGTCTACGATCACCCGGTGCTGCGCTTTTTCGTTCCCGATGTGCCGCGCCTGAAGTTCGCCATGGATTTCGCCATCCCGGAGCGCACGCTGCGCGAGACCGGGCCGGTGACGCTGACTTTCACGGTCAACGGCAAACTGCTGGATCGCCTGCGCTGCGAAAAACCCGGCGAGCAACACTACGCGCACGACGTTCCGCCGGGGATGCTGCGCGCCAACGCCCTCAACCTGGTGGCCATCGATCCCGATCCCGTGTGGGTTTCCAAGGCCGATGGCGGCAGGCTCGGGTTCATCCTCTCCCGCGCCGGGTTCACGGAGTAACGCGTGCCCCTGCTCGGGATTCTCTTTGGCGCCGCCTTCACCTGCGCGGTGAGTCTCGCGCTGGGCGGACTGCTGCTGCGCGATGCGTGCCGCGACCCGGGCGTGCGCTTCGTGAGCGGCGCGGCGGTACTCAGTCTGCTGGTGTGCGCGCTGTGCGGCGCGGGGTTTGTGTACCCGCTGGTGTTTCTGGCGATCGGGTTTCTGGCAATCGGCGGCGCGGTGCGGGCGGGCGGCGGATGGGGCAGGCTGGCAGGCGGTCCGCGCCGGGGGGCCACGCCGGAAGCCCTGAAACACGACGCCCGCAAGCGAGCGTGGCCGGCTCAAGGCCTGTCCCAACACACCGCCATGGGACTTCTGTGGGGAGCTGCCTTCGGGATTTATGTGGTGCTCTACCTGTCTAACGCCATGGCGCCGGAGATCAGTCCGGACGGCTCTGGGTATCATCTGGGGCTGGTCAGCCGCTACCTGCGCGAGCACGGGTTTGTGGACGTCACGGACAATCTCTACGCGGCGATGCCGGGGGGCGTGGAGATGCTGTTCCTGTTTGCGTTCGCCTTCGGCAAGCACTCGGCGGCGGCGCTGGTGCACTTCACGTTTTTTGTGGCGCTGGTGTGGCAGGTGTTCAGCTACGCGCGCCGCCGCGGATTCCCGGTAGCGGGGGCAAGCGCGGCGCTGGTGGTGTTCGCCAGCCCGGTGGCCGGCATCGACGGCACCAGCGCTTACAACGACGTGGCCGTGGCGGCGATCGCCTTCACGCTTTTTCACCTACTTGAAATCTGGGACGAAGAGCGCAACCCACGGTTGCTGGCCGCCATCGGGCTGGCCGCGGGGTTCGCCTTCGCGGCGAAATATACCGCCTGGCCGGCGGTGGCGTACGCGGTGGGGTTCGTGGTCGTGAAAAACCGCAAGGCGGTACTGCCGGTGGCGGCGTG
>JANYAH010000137.1 GCA_025361425.1 Candidatus Solibacter sp.
CAGACGCCCTACCGCCAGGTGCGCGTCACCGGCGGCCTCAACAGTTTCGATTTCGCCTACCCGCTCCAGCCCGGCGAAACCTTGGAAACGCCGCCCTTCTATGGCGGTTTCTCTGCCGCCGGCTTCGGCCCCGCCTCGCGCATGCTCCACCGCTTCACCCGCGAGCAGATCCTCCCCGGCGGCGTCACTTCGCGCCTCCGCCCCGTGCTGTACAACTCCTGGGAAGCTACCACCTTCGCGGTCAACGAACAGGGGCAGAAGGATCTCGCCGCCAAAGCCGCCAAACTCGGCGTGGAAATGTTCGTGATGGACGATGGATGGTTCGGCGCGCGTAATGACGATCGCGCCGGCTTGGGCGATTGGACCGTGAATCCGCAGAAATTCCCGCAGGGGCTCAAGGGCCTAATCGATCACGTCAACGGCCTGAAGATGGATTTCGGCCTCTGGGTGGAGCCCGAGATGGTCAACGCCAACAGCGACCTCTACCGCGCCCATCCCGATTGGGTGATCAATTTCCCCGGGCGCCCGCGCAGCGAACTGCGCAACCAGATGATCCTCAACCTGGCGCGCACCGACGTCAAAGAGTACGTCTTCGGCTTCCTCGACAAACTCGCCTCCGAATACAACGTGCGCTATTTCAAGTGGGACATGAACCGCTCCTTCTCCGAGCCCGGCTGGCCCGAAGCCGCCCCCGCCGACCAACGCAAACTGTGGGTGCAGTACGTGCTCAATCTCTACGAGATTCTGGACCGCCTGCGCGCCAAACACCCCAACCTGGAAATCGAATCTTGCTCCGGCGGCGGCGGCCGCATCGATCTCAGCATCCTCCAGCGCATCGACGAGGTTTGGCCCAGCGACAACACCGACGCCTTAGACCGCCAGCGCATCCAAGAGGGCTTCTCCATGGCCTACCCCGCGAAAATTATGTCCGCCTGGGTCACCGACGTGCCCAATATGAACACGCGCAGCACCCCGCTCGCTTTCCGCTTCCTCACCGCCATGCAGGGCGCGCTCGGCGTGGGTAGCAACCTCAATAAGTTCTCCGAGGCGGATTCCACGCTCGCCGCCAACATGATCGCCGCTTACAAGCGAATTCGCGCCACCGTGCAGACCGGCGACCTCTTCCGCCTGGCCAGCCCGCGCACCCATGACGTCGCCGTGAATCAGTATGTCGCCGCCGACGGCAAACAGGCCGTGGTCTTCGCCCTGCGCCACTCGCAGCAGTACAATACCGCAGCCCCTACCATCCGCCTGCGCGGCCTGGACGAGCGCGCGATGTACAAGGTGGAATCGGTGAACAATAAGTTGGTGGAGCGGCAGCCCCAGTTAAGTGGCGCGTACCTGATGCGCGTCGGCCTCAACGTGAATCTCCGCGGCGATTTCGACGGCACCGCCATCATTCTGGAGCGGCAGTAGCGAACTTAAGCCGCCACTTCCACAATAGCTGCGGTGGACGTGGGCTGCGGAATTGGGTCACCATCCTCGCGCATACTGCGAAGGTGTATTTCAACTGCCGTTCGGATGCGTTCCCGGACCTCAGTTTCGGTCTTCCCAGTCGCACCGCATCCGGGGAGGTCGGGAACATAAGCCCCGTGCCCTGTCTCGGAGCGCTCAATTACGACTGTGTACTTTAGCGGTTCAGCCATACGTGCATTTCCTTCCGGGTTAAGCCCGCCTGTCGCAATATCGAGTTTTAGCAGGTTCGCTGGGACATCGTCGCCCCGTTCGCCTACCAGCGTCACTTTCCCGGTCTTAACCGCATGCATGTAATGGTGATGGCCGCCTTCGGTGTTTTTGCGCTGCCATCCGTCTTGAGTGAGAAAGGCTTGTACATCACGCACTTTGACTGTGAACGCCATAACTTACGCTTCCGTCCCTTAGTGCCCGCCCGCGACCCTCACGTGGTCCAGCGATTCCGCCTTGCTGAACTTCGACCAGTTGAAGCCGTAGTAGGCCACGAACGCGAAGCAGAACATCGGCACGATGAAGCCGCGCGACATATCCCATTTGTCGGCCACGGCACCCATCAGTTTCGGCAGCAGGGCGCCGCCCATGATCGCCATCACGATGAACGCCGATGCCTTCTTCGCCCGCGCGCCCAGGCCGAATATCCCCAACGCAAAGATGGTCGGGAACATGATCGACATGAAGAAGTAGCTCAGGAACAAGCAAAGTACACTCAACCAGCCCAGCTTGAAGAAGATCAGCAGGCAGGTGACCACGTTTGCTACCGCGTACACGCCGAGAACCTTATGCGCGGGGAATTTCTTCACGATCCCGGCTCCCGTGAATCGCCCCACCAAAAAACAGATAGAGCCCACCGACGCCAGATTCGCCGCGCCTTTGTTCGTGATCCCCAGCACGCCGGTTTTGCCGGCTTCAAACCAACCCAGCAGCCAATTGTGCAGCCAGCCGGAATTAGCTGCCAAGTTGTTCATGCTCGAATTCCAGGACGCCGGTATGGCGGGAACCTCCGCCGTCATGTAGTTGATGAAGAAGCTGAAAATGCCGGCTTGCGCGGCCACGTAGAAGAACTGCGCCGCCACCGCCATCACAAAATGCGGGTGGCTCCAGATGGAATGCGAAATTCCCGGCGTCGTGTCTTCCAGGTGGTAGTCGTCCTGGCTCTTAATGTCCGGCACGCTGGCAAAGTAGAAAATCGCCGCGAGAACGAGCACCACCACCGCCACTCCCACGTAAGGAATATAAAGCGTCTCGCTGCCCGTGCTCTTCCCCGCCGCGTTCGTCGAATAGAAAAACATGCTGCCCACCACCGGGCCGAAAATCCAGCCGACGCCGTTGCAGGATTGCGCCAGATTGATGCGCGTGGCCGCGTACGTCTTGGCGCCCAGCACCGTCGTGTAAGGGTTGGCGATCGTCTCCAGAAACGTCAGCCCCGTGGCGATCAGGCAAACCCCCGCCAGGAAGGCCACAAACGCGGTGGTGGAGGATACTGTTCCTTCATGCACCATGGCGTTGATATGCGTGGCCGGGATGAACCAGAATCCGCCGGCCGCCACAATCAGGAGCCCCGTGATGATGCCGCCCTTATAGCCCAGTTTGCCCGCCAGCCACCCCGCCGGCATCGACATCAGGAAGTAGCCCAGGTAGTGCGCGAACTGCACCCACGCGGACTGTGATTTGTTGAGACCCAGCTCCTCCTGGAAGTGCTTATCCATCACGTCAATCATCCCGTTGCAGAATCCCCAGAGGAGAAACAACGAGCTTACCAGGATGAACGTGAACATCAGGTTCTTCCCGTCATCGCCTACGAAAAGGCCACTCTTGCTTGGATTACTCATGGTGTTTGGCAACGATTTTAACAGGAAGTAGGACAGGGTCGAAAAACCACCCCTCGATCATGCCTGGGCCACGGCGGGAAGTGGTCCGCCTTCAATGCGATAGCCGAGCTTCTTGAGTTCCCTGATCATGCGCGTCGCGCGGACCCGTTTGGACTTGGCACTGACCGCCGGG
>JANYAH010000173.1 GCA_025361425.1 Candidatus Solibacter sp.
AAGCTAAGGAGTAATCGGTGAGCATCGGTACGTATTTGGAGTGGGTTCTTGCGAACACGAAGACGGAATGGTGGCACGATTCAGCCGACCCGTCTGAACTGCGGTTGGGGCTTGAGCGCGGAGCTATTGGCGTCACCACCAACCCGTTCCTGTCCAGTGCGACAATGGCCAGGAATCGTGCCGCCTGGGACGAGGCCATTGAGGCTGTGCGCGCCGCTAACCTTACCGGCGAACCGAAGGCCGAGGAGTTAGTCCGCCACGTGGTTACTCACGCCGCCGCCCTCTTTCTGCCCCACTACCAACGCACCGCCGGGCGCATGGGCTATGTCTGCGCGCAAGTCAACCCTTCGCGCGCCGGCGACCGCGAATCTATGCTGGCCATGGCCCGGCGTTTCCACGCCTGGGCGCCGAACATTGCCGTGAAGCTGCCCGCCGTTTCCGCCGGGCTCGACGTGCTGGAAGACTGCGTCGCCGAGGGCATCGCCACCGCCGCCACCGTCAGCTTCACCGTGCCGCAGGCCGTTGCCATCGCCGAAAAGTGCCGCGCCGGCCGCCAGCGCGCCATCCAAGCGGGCATCGAACCGGGCAAGTGTTTTGCCGTGATTATGATCGGCCGGGTAGACGACTATCTTCGCGAAGTGGCCCAGGACAACCAGGCCGCCGTCAGCGAAGCCGACATTCGCCAATCTGGCCTGGCCGTCACCAAGCGCGCCTACCGCATCTACCGGGAGCGCGGCTACGAAGCCATCCTGCTGGTGGCCGCGCTGCGCGGCACTTACCACCTGACGGAGCTGGCCGGCGCCGAGCTGGTCATGTCCATCGCGCCCGGACCGCTGGAGTGGTTCGTGGCCAAAGATCATCCCCGGGAAGAGCGCATTGCGCGCGAGGTCCCGGCCGACGTGATCGAACGGCTTTCCACCATGCCGGAGTTCGTCAAGGCCTATGAACCCGATGGCATGACGCCCGCGGAATTCATTTCCTACGGGGTCACGCAGCGTACGCTGGGCCAGTTCGTCGAATCGGGCTGGAAACTTCTGGAGGGACTCCGCTAGGTGCGGAGCACACCTCGGTCCAGGCCGGAAAGGGCTGCCGATTGAATGGCTACTCCCCTGGAAATGCCGAAACTCGGCAACACGGTTGAAGACTGCCTGCTGGCACGCTGGAACAAGCGCGTTGGGGACACGGTGGCCGAGGGTGAACTGGTCGCCGAAATCGAGACCGACAAGGCCACCTTCGAGCTCACGTCTCCGGTAGGCGGAACGCTGCTTGCGACGTTCTTCCAGGCGGGCGACCTGGTCCCCGTCTTCACCAATATCTGCGTGGTCGGCGCCCCCGGCGAGAGCGTTGCACCGTTCCAGCCGCAAGCGTCTTCGACACCCGGCACAGAGCGCCCTTCGCCCGAGCCGCCGGCTTCCCGGGAACTCGCCCCACCGCCGCGCTCCCGCGGCGAAGAGGCCGCGGTGCCTCACCAGTCTGTCCCGCCGGCTGCCCCAAGCAGCGGTGTGGCCCCGTTGTCTCCCCCGCAAGGTTTT
Organism: Candidatus Solibacter sp.; assembly: GCA_025361425.1. Classification (GTDB taxonomy): domain Bacteria; phylum Acidobacteriota; class Terriglobia; order Bryobacterales; family Bryobacteraceae; genus Solibacter. The sequence goes on from JANYAH010000173.1 coordinate 1,533, forward strand.
TACAGCCCGAGGGCGAAGCGCTTCGCCGCCGGGCACGGCTTCCGGCCGGAACACGTCGCCGGTTCAGGCCCGCAAGGCCGCGTGCTGGAAGAAGACCTGAAGCGTCTCTACTACGCGTCCCCGCGGCCGACGCCGCTCGCCAGACACCTGATCGAGAGCGGCTTCGAGCTTTGCGGAGAAGCCGGCGGACGGCTGCGCGCCTCCGACCTCGGCCCGCCGCCGGAGAAGATGTCGCACATCCGCGAACGCGTGGCGCGCCGCCTGCGGGAATCGCTCGCCGTCACGGCGCAATACACCATGAACGCGTCGGCTGACGCCACCGGCCTGCTGGCGCTGCGCGCCAAGATCAAGGCCCGTGGAGCATCGCCGGGGCTGCCCGATATCAACCTCAATGAGATGGTGATGTTCTGCGTGGTCAAGGCGCTGGCGGTCATGCCCGAAGTCAACGTAGGGTTTGTCGACGGCAAAATCTACCGCCACACGGGCGTCAACATCGGCTTCGCTTGCGACACTCCGCGAGGCCTGCTGGTGCCCGTCATCAAGCAGGCTGGGGAGTTGTCTCTCGCCGATCTTGCGGTCCGCATCAAAGCCCTCTCCCGGCAGGCGCTGGACGGCGCCATCTCGCCGGACGACCTGGCCGGGGGGACGTTCACCGTCAGCAACCTCGGGGTCTACGGTATTGAATCCTTCTCGCCCATCCTCAACCCGCCCCAAGTGGCCATTTTGGGGGTGAACTCGATTGAGCTGAAAGCGGTGCGCAGAGACGGCGCTGTCGTATTCGTAGAGCACATCGGCCTCTCGCTGACCTGCGACCATCAGGTGATCGACGGCGCGCCCGGCGCCCGCTTCCTCAAAATCTGCCGCGAGCAGATCGAAAACGTGGAAGCACTTGCGGGATTGGAGATTTAACCTTTATGTATGATCTGATTGTGATTGGCGCGGGCCCCGGCGGATATGAGGCCGCCGCCCACGCCGCCAAGCTAGGCGCCAAGGTGGCCGTCGTCGAGAGAGACTCAATCGGCGGCACATGCCTGAACGTCGGTTGTATCCCAACCAAAACCTTCCTGCGCTCTTCCAAGCTCTTCGCCGAATGCCGCCAGGCCGCGGCGTTTGGCGTGGAGATCTCCGGCCTGCGTTTCAACCTCGCCGCGGTAGTGGAGCGCAAGAATAAGATCGTCGGCACGCTCACCCGCGGTGTGGAGGGTCTGCTCAAACATAGCGGCGTGGAAGTAGTGCGCGGCAACGCCAAGCTGGCATCGAAGAGCACGGTGCAAGTGGGCGAGCTGACGCTCGCGGCGAAAAACATCCTCATCGCGACCGGCGCACGCCCCGTCATCCCTGCCATCCCCGGCATCGAATCGAGCGGCGTTTTGGATTCCACCGGAGTGCTCCGCCTGACGGAGTTGCCCAAGACGGTGGCCATCATCGGAGGCGGCTACATCGGTCTCGAATTCGCCAGCTTCTTCGCCGCCGTCGGCGTCGAAGTCTCGGTGCTCGAAATGCTCCCGCAGATCGCCACAGGCATGGACCACGATATCTCGACGCGCCTGCAGCAAGCGCTGAAGAAAAACGGCGTAGCTTTCAAGACTTCGTGCCTGGTGAAAGCCATCGAGGGCAACACCGTGCATTTTGAGCAAGCCGGCGCGCCCAGCGCTCTGCGCGCCGAATGCATCGTCAACGCCACCGGCCGCGCGCCCGTTGTCGAGGGCCTGGGACTGGCTGAAATCGGCGTAGATTTCGACCGCAAGGGCATCAGAACCAGCGATCGAGGCAAGACAAATATCCCCGGCATTTGGGCCAGCGGCGATGTCACTGGCCGCCGTCCTCTGGCGCACGCCGCCACGCGCGAGGGTCTGGTGGCGGTCAACAACATGCTCGGCAAACCGGACCGCATCCGCTACGATGCCATCCCCTGCGTCATCTACACCCACCCGGAAGTTGCCAGTGCCGGCAAGACCGAAAATGAACTGAAAGCCCTGGGCGTCGAATACAAGAAAGCGCTGCTGCCCATGGGCGTCGCCGGCCGCTTCCTGGTGGAAAACGAAGGCGCGTCCGGAGCTGTCAAGGTGCTGGTGGGCGCGCGCTACGGTGAGATTCTCGGCGTCCACGCGCTGGGCGATCTGTCGAGCGAGTTTATCGTAGCCGCGGCGGCCATGATCGAAATGGAAATGACGGTTTCCGATGTTGAGGCCGTGATCTTCCCGCACCCGACCGTATCGGAAGCGCTGAAGCTGGCGATTCTCGAAGCTGCCTGATAGGAGTCACTGTTTAAGATGCCGAAGTCTATTATTCTGGAACCCGAAACACTGCTGGCGCCTGGCCGCATCGATTTCACGGGCATTGCGGTCAATGCCTACAACCAGACGGTGGAGCAGGAGCGGGCACTCTACTCACAGCAGGAGTTCCTCGCCATCTGGCAGGACATGGCGGCCATCCGCGAGTTCGAAACCATCCTTAGCGAGATCAAGATCAAGCGCGCTTACAAAGGCGTCCAGTACGATCATCTCGGCCCGGCTCATCTTTCCATCGGGCAGGAAGCCGCGGCCGTCGGCATGGCCTTCACGCTCACGCCCGACGACCACATTTTCGGCTCGCACCGCAGCCACGGCGAGATTCTCGCCAAGGGCTTTTCGGCCATCCGCTGCCTGGACGACAGCGCGCTGCTCGACATCATGCGCACCTACATGGACGGAGCCATTCTCGCGCCCCTGGAGAAAGCACACTCGGGGCCGGTGAAGGAACTGGCCGTCAAATTCCTGCTCTTCGGCGCCTACAGCGAGATCTTCGCGCGTGAAACCGGTTTCAACCGCGGACTGGGCGGTTCCATGCACGCCTTCTTCACGCCCTTCGGCATCTATCCGAACAACGCGATTGTGGGCGGTTCGGGTTCCATCGCGCCGGGCGCGGCTCTCTTCAAGCGTGTCAACCGCAGGCCCGGCATCGTGGTGGCCAACATCGGGGACGCCTCCTTCGGCTGCGGCCCCGTGTGGGAAGGCATTACCTTCGCCAGCATGGATCAGTACCGCAAGCTGTGGGATCCGCAATTGGGCGGCGGGCTGCCCATCATCTTCAATTGCATGAACAACCACTACGGCATGGGCGGGCAGCCTCTGGGCGAGACCATGGGCGTGGAGTTCATCGCGCGCATCGGCGCCGGCGTCAACCCGGACCAGATGCACGCCGAGCGCGTCAACGGCTACAACCCCTTGTCGGTGATCGATGCCTTCCGCCGCAAGAAACAAATCATCGCCGAGGGCCGCGGCCCCGTGCTGCTCGACACGGCGACGTACCGTATCAGCGGGCACTCCCCGTCGGATGCCTCCAGCTACCGCTCCAAGGAAGAGATCGAGAAGTGGCAGCAGGCCGATTCGCTGCTCGCCTTCCGCCAACGCATGGTCGAAGGCGGGGCGCTTCCGGCCGCTCGTCTCGACGACGCGCGCGCAGCCATCCAAGCCACCGTTTTCGAGATGTTCGAACTGGCCACCAACTACCAGGCGGCGCCGCGCATCGCCATGGATTCCGAACTGGTCGGCGAGGTGATGTTCTCCAATCGCAAGCTGGAGCAGACGGACGGCCGCAAGCCAGAGTTCCTCGAAGACCTGGCGCAGAACGTGCGCGTGCAGCAGATCAAAACCAAGATCCGCACGCCGCTGCACGAAGGCAAGCCGGTTTCGAAGATGAAAGCGTTCAACGTCCGCGACGCCATCTTCGAAGCCATGCTGCACGGTTTTTCGGTGGATCCCACCATGGTCGCGTTCGGCGAGGAAAACCGCGATTGGGGCGGCGCCTTCGCGGTCTACCGCGGGCTCACCGAAGCGCTCCCCTATCACCGACTCTTCAACTCCCCCATCTCCGAAGCGGCCATCGTGGGAGCGGCCGTGGGCTACGGCCTGGAAGGCGGCCGCGTGGTGGCCGAGCTGATGTACGCCGATTTCATGGGCCGCGCCGGCGACGAGATCTTCAACCAGCTCTCCAAATGGCAGGCCATGTCCGCCGCCCAACTCAACATGCCCGTCGTCCTGCGCATCTCCGTGGGAGCCAAATACGGCGCCCAGCACTCGCAGGATTGGACCGCCCTGGCGCACCACATTCCCGGCCTGAAGGTGGTCTACCCCGTCACCCCATACGACGCCAAGGGAATGATGAACGCGGCCCTCTCTGGCGCCGACCCTGTGGTCTTCTTCGAGAGCCAGAAGGTCTACGACTACGGAGAAATGTTCGTCGCGACCGGCGTCCCCGAGGGCTACTACGAGATCCCACTGTCGGAGCCCTCCATCAAGCGGACCGGAACGGACCTGACCATCATCACCTTCGGCCCGGCCCTCTACACGGCAGTCACAGTGGCCGATCAACTGGCCCAGCGTTACGGCGTCTCCGCGGAACTGATCGACCTGCGCTCGGCGTGCCCGTTGAACTACGGCCCACTCGTCGAATCGGTAAAGAAGACCGGGAAAGTCCTACTGGCAAGCGACGCCGTGGAGCGCGGCGGCATCATGCAAAGCGTGGCCGCAAACCTGACCCAGCTCGCCTTCGACTACCTGGACGCGCCCCCCGTAGTCCTGGGCAGCCGCAACTGGATCACCCCGGCGGCCGAACTGGAAAGCATGTTCTTCCCCCAACCCGACTGGTTCCTGGACGCCATCCACGAAAAGCTCCAGCCCTTGAAAGGCCACCAGCCCACCACCAATCAAACCAC
>JANYAH010000218.1 GCA_025361425.1 Candidatus Solibacter sp.
CGAGCGGTGGTGGCGGTTGGCGGCCGGGCGGCGGTGGTGGCGAGCGACCGAGCGGCGGTGGCGGCTGGCGGTCGGGCGGCGGGCGACCGAGCAGTGGTCCTGGCGGGCGACCGAGCGGCGGTCCCGGCGGGCGACCGAGCAGTGGTCCTGGCCGGCGACCGAGCAGTGGTCCTGGCCGGCGACCGAGCAGTGGTCCTGGCCGGCGACCGAGCAGTGGCGCTGGCGGGCGACCGAGCAGTGGTCCTGGCGGGCGTGGCCGCGAACCCCGCAGGTAGTCTTCTGAGTGGTCTTACATCAAGGGGCGTTCCACGACGCTCCTCGTTTTGCGTCTTGGATAGTAAGGTGGGGTTCCCCCACCGCTTTCGAGCCCTACACCCCGCCCGCGCCGTTCTCCAGGAAGGCCCGCAGGCGGTGACTCCGGCTCGGATGGCGCAGTTTGCGCAGGGCCTTGGCTTCGATCTGGCGGATCCGCTCGCGTGTCACCGCAAAATTCTGCCCTACCTCCTCGAGCGTGTGCTCACTGCCGTCTTCCAGCCCGAAGCGCATCTTAATAATCTTTTCCTCGCGCGGCGTGAGCGTCTTCAGCACCTGCGCCGTCTGCTCACGCAAATTCAGATTGATCACCGCATCGGCAGGCGAAATTCCATTCTGGTCGACAATGAAGTCCCCCAGATGCGATTCGTCCTCTTCCCCGATCGGCGTCTCCAGTGAAATCGGCTCTTGCGCCACGCGCAGCACCTTGCGCACCTTCGACACGGGCAACTGCAGGCGCTTGGCCAATTCTTCGTTGCTCGGTTCGCGCCCCAGTTCCTGCACCATTTGCCGCGAAGTCCGGATCAGCTTGTTGATTGTCTCGATCATGTGCACCGGAATACGGATGGTGCGCGCCTGGTCGGCGATGGCTCGCGTGATGGCCTGACGCACCCACCACGTGGCGTAGGTCGAGAACTTGTAGCCGCGGCGGTACTCGAATTTGTCCACCGCCTTCATCAGGCCGATGTTGCCTTCCTGAATCAGGTCCAGGAACTGCATTCCGCGATTGGTGTAGCGCTTGGCGATGCTCACCACCAGACGCAGGTTGGCCTCAATGAGTTCTTTCTTGGCCGCCTCCGCTTCCTGGTGGGCCCGAGTGATGATCTCGAGCGTACGCCGCAGTTCCGCCGCCGAGGCGCCGAACACCTCTTCCCTCTGCTGTAAGCGTTGGCCGAAAGTGCGCTGTTCCTTGCGCAGTTCCTTGATGCCCTCGGCGCGGGGACCCGGCCAAGTCTCCAGTTTGCGCTGTGTTTTGGCGAGGTCGTTCTCCAGCGGCCGGAGTTCTTCCACCGCCGCCCGTAGTCGGTCGATCAAATGGCGGATAACGGGCGATTGGAACTTGATAGCGCGGCACAACCGCGACGTGCGCACGATCAGCCGCCCCAGTTCCCACAGTTGCCGGCGGTATTGCTTCGGCTTCATCCCGCGCGGGATGGCCATCAGTTTTTGCCGGCAGTGCAGGATTTTCTTATAGTGCCGCGCCACGTCCTCGGTGCCGCGCGCAAACTCCTGCCGCTTCGCTTCCACCATCTCCTCGGTGAGCATGGGGTCCGCGACCTGGACCACGTCGCGCGCGGAGAGCTTATCTTGCAGCACCTCCTCGCCGATACTGATGATCTCCTGGATCACCAGAGGCGCGCGGAAAATGGATTTGAGCACCGTGTTCTGGCCGCGCTCGATACGGCGCGCAATTTCGACTTCGCCTTCGCGCGTCAGCAGCGGAACCGTGCCCATCTCGCGTAGGTACACGCGGACCGGATCGTTGACCTTCTCGCCGAGTCCCGCGGGAAGTTCTAGGTCGATGACTTCTTCGCCGGCTTCTTCGATCTTCTTCTCGAAATCCTTGGACTCCTCCAGAATGTCGATACCGGCGGTGTCGAGCCCGGCGAGCACGTCATCAATGTCGGCGCCACCGACGAGATCGCCGGGCAGTACTTCGCTCACCTCGTCGTACAAGACGTAGCCTTTCTCCTTGCCCATCTGTACGAGCCTTTGAAGCCCGTCGTATTTATCGTCTAACGCCACTGAAGCCCCGTACTCCCAGCGGATGAATAATCCAGATTATTGTACACCACTGCGCACCGCATATTCTGACGCCAAGTTGTCATGTGCGCCTGCTTGGCGTGGCGCGTTCAATTCGCTGTAATTCCATGGTCAAACGCATGGCTTCGTCGAGCCGCCCGGCGCGCTCCGATTCGCCGATCCGCGCCTTCAACTGCACCCGCAGGTTATGTTGTTCGCTGCGTTGCATGCTTTCCACCGCCGCCACCACTTCCTCACGCGAAATCTCGCCATCCGCGTTCAACACGGTTTGTGCCAGCAGGTTCTGATCGGCCTCCTCCAGTCTTCCGTTAATCTCGTCGAAACCCACGCGGCCGCCCGATTCCTCCAGGGCGAAGATGGCCTGGAAGATGCGCCGCGAGGGTAACGTGTCGATAGTCTGTAGTGATCGCAGCGGCCCAATCATTTCAGCCCGCAATTGCGCCTCCGTCAACAGCGCGATCAGCAGCATCCGTTCATCGTGCCGCAACAAATTTGTCGGCCGCACGATGGCCTTTTCGCTCCGTTCCGAGACCGCCTTCCGGAAATGATCGAGAACCATTCCCGGATCCACTCCGATATACCCCGCGACGTCGTTGGCGATCGTCATGCGCTCCAGTTGGTCGGTGACATTCTGCACTTTCGGAAGCAGAAAATTCAGCACCGCAACCTTGCCTTCGGAAGTGCGCATATCGTGCTTTGAGCGCGCCCGGTCCGCCAGCCAGTAGAAGTAGCCCTTGGCGCCGTCCACGCGCTCCTGGTACGCCGCGGCGCCGCGCTCCTTACAGTACTCGTCGGGGTCCAGCCCGCCATCGAGCTCCACGATTCGCACCTGCATGCCTTCCGCCAGCAGCAGATCGATGGAGCGCTCGCACGCGCTTTCGCCAGGCGCGTCCGGGTCGAAATTCACCGCGATCCGGTGCGTGTGCCTTTTCATAGCCTGCACCTGCTCCGCCGCCAGCGCCGTCCCGCAACTCGCCACCACGTTGCGAAAGCCCGCCGCCGTCACGCCGATCACGTCCATGTAGCCTTCCACCAGGATCACGCGATCCTCTTTGCGCACCGCCTCCTTGGCGCGGTGCAAATTGTAGAGCACCTTCTTCTTGACGTACAACTGCGTCTCGGGCGAGTTGAGGTACTTGGGCTCATCGTCAGGGGACAGCGCGCGTCCCCCGAAGCCGATGATCTTGCCCGCTTCATTGTGAATCGGAAACATCAGCCGATTGCGAAAGCGGTCGTAGAGGCTGCCATCCTGCCGCTTGCCGACCAGGCCCGACGCTTCCATCTGCGCCACGGGAAATCCACGCTGTTCGAACAGGCGCACCAGCGCGCGCCCCGACCGGTCCGAGTAGCCCAAACCGAAGTGCTCCACCGTCTCCGCCGCCAGGCCGCGTTTGGCGATGTAGGCTCGCGCCGCTTCCCCGGCCTGTGATTTCAGATTGGCCCGAAAATCCTCTTCGGCCTGCTCGTGCATCGCCAGCAGCGAACCGCGCAACTTCGAATCTTCATCGGAGTACTGCGAACGCTTCGGCATCGGAACGCCGTAACGCTCCGACATCGTTTTCAGGGCCTCGTAGAAACTCAGCCCCTCCTTTTCCATCACGAACTTCACCACGTCGCCGCCGGCCCCGCACGAAAAACACTTATAGAACTGGTGCACCACGTGGACGGTGAAGGACGGACTCTTCTCGTTGTGGAAGGGGCACAGCCCCATGTAGCGGTTGGCGCCGGAGCGCCGGAGCCTCACGTATTCGCCCACAACGTTGACAATGTCAACCGAGGATTTGAGTTGCTCGACGAAGTCCATGCCCGCCCCTTGTGGCTATTATCCCGCACCGGAGCCACCTTGACACTGCCGGACAGTACCATGCCCTCTAACCGGCGATGTATTGACCCCGGCGGCGCTACCGGCAATACACTCCCGTTGTGCTGCCGGGAAAGTCTTCAACGGCCTGCGCCCAAACACGCGGGTGGTCACCGCGGTGTTGCCCTTCGCGGTAGCCATTTTCATGCGGCTGGTTCTGAGCGACAATCAACTCACGCGCCGGCTGATTTCGCCCTGTGTTTTGTGGTTTGCCGCCAACGTTCTGGTGCCTGCGCACTCCGCCGGAATGCGCCGCGACATCCGCAACCTGCGAACTCTGTTACCATGACCACTGGAGACGCCGGTTGACGGCGACCTGACGAAGTCCATACAATGGCTGATATAAAGGAGGCCGCATGAAATCAATAGGCTTTCCTGAGCTTCTCGTAATCCTCGGTGTTGCCGTGCTGTTGTTCGGCGGCAAAAAAATTCCCGAAGTCGCGAAAGGTTTGGGCGAAGGGATCCGCAACTTCAAGGCTGCCTTGAAGGGTGACGAAGAGAAGGTCGAAGAAAAGAAGCAGGCGTAGGCTTCGAGGATCAGCCCGCACTTTGGTCTGAGTTCGTCTCGGCTTCAAGAGGTCCGCAAACAAAAAGAGTTCTGCAAACAAAACAACCCCGCGATGTCCATTGGGCATCGCGGGGTTCTCTATTTACAGATACGGCGCCGTGGATTCGACTACTTCGCCTTCTTCGGCGGAACAATCGAGTCTTTCGCGCTCTTGGCCACGCGGAACTTTACCACTTTCTTGGCCGCGATCTTGATGGCTACCCCAGTCGCCGGGTTGCGCCCCATGCGAGCTTTGCGGTCCACGCGTACCAGCCGCCCGATGCCGGGCAGCACGAAGACGCCGTTCTTCTTCACTTCCGTGACCGCTGTGCTGGACAGTGTGTCCAGGAACAAACGGGCAACCTTGTTGCTGACTTCGCAGGCTTCCGCGAGCGACCGTACCAGCTGCGTCTGGGTCATTCTTTGATTCGCCATATTTCTCCTTATGATTCACCCGTAGCGCTATACGCCACGTTGCCATCGAACAACTTTCAGCCTCGGAACTCCAACGAGCCCAAGCCTTGAACGTAATCAATGATAAGGGAAGAGCATGGGGATGTAAAGGGTAAAACACGCGAAAACCCCTGATTTTCCGCAGTTTTTTTGTGCCAGGTGCGCTGGAACCCCAAATTTTAGGGGCTTTCCACGAATCCAACACCTCGCCGCCACTCCAACGCGCGTTCCGCCACGCTATCCGCGACCTTGTTTTTCCGCACTCGCAAGGCCAGACGGCCTCCCGCGGAAGGGACCAGCGCAATGCGCACGGCGGCGAAAAGTTTCAGCGGCGCTCCCCCGGCACTGGTCTCGCCCTCTCCCGAAGAGGCCTCCGGCCGGTTGCGCATCTGGTTTAGAAAAACTACGCACGCGCCGGATTTCACCAACGTCTGACGCAATTTTCGTAGCGCCGACGCCAGCACGCGGCTGTGCAAGCCGGGAGCGTCGTTTCCGATGCCCGCCTCCAGTTCCAGGCGGGGCACCAACGCCGCGGCCGAGTCCACCACCACCAGGTCCACGGCACCAGAGCCCGCTAGTTGACGGGCGATTTCCATGCCCTGCTCCGCGGTTGCCGGCTGGGCGAACGGCATACGCTCCATGTCCACCCCCAGACGCGCGGCGTAGCCCAAATCGAAGGTGTGGTCGGCATCGATCCACGCGGCCGTGAGCGCGTCCTTCTGGACACGCGCGACGCACTGGATGGCGAGCGTGGTTTTCCCGCAGCCCGAAGGCCCAAAGAGTTCCACCATGTGGCCCCGCGGAAATCCGCCGCCAATCGCCTCATCGAGCGCGCGGAATCCCGTCCGGAAGAAGGCATCCGGCGCACCCGAGGGCGTCTGCATCCGCGCCAGCCGCAACAAGATGGCCCGCTGCCGCTCCTCTTCCTTCATAGCCTCTCGCGGCCCGCCCGGCCGTCTAGCGCCGTGCCGGCGCTGGCTTGGCCGCCGGTGGAGCTTCCACGGGCGCCCCTACCGGTGCGCCGTCCGGCTTGATCAGGCCCAACGCCTTGCGTACCTCGGTATCGATGGTCTGCCGGATGTCCTGATTGTCCTTCAGGAACTGCCGCGCATTCTCGCGCCCCTGTCCGATCCGTTCGCCCTTATAGCTAAACCAGGAACCGCTCTTCTCGACGATGTTCTGCGCCACTCCTTGATCCAGCAGGTCGCCTTCCTTGGAAACGCCTTCGCCGTAGATGATATCGAACTCCGCCTCGCGGAATGGCGACGCCACCTTGTTCTTAACCACCTTAACCTTGGTGCGGTTGCCAACCACCGCGTCGCCGTCTTTGATTGCCCCGATGCGCCGGATGTCCAGACGCATGGTCGCATAGAACTTCAGCGCGCGTCCGCCCGTTGTGGTTTCCGGATTGCCGAACATCACACCGATCTTCTCGCGGATCTGGTTGATGAAGATCAGGCAGGTGCGCGATTTGCTGACCGAACCCGTGAGCTTCCGCAGCGCCTGCGACATCAGCCGCGCCTGCAACCCCATGTGGCTGTCGCCCATCTCGCCGTCGAGTTCCGACTTCGGAACCAGCGCGGCCACCGAATCCACCACCAGTACGTCGATCTGTCCCGAGGAGATCAGGTGCGACGTGATTTCCAGAGCCTGCTCGCCGTAATCCGGCTGCGAAACCAGCAGGTTGTCCACATCCACTCCCAGCTTCCGTGCGTAGCCCGGATCCAAGGCGTGTTCCACGTCGATGAAAGCGGCGATGCCGCCGGCCTTCTGCGCTTCGGCGATCACCTGCAGCGCGATCGTCGTTTTACCGGAAGACTCCGGTCCGAAAATTTCATTGATGCGGCCCCGAGGGAAACCGCCCACGCCCATCGCGGCGTCCAGCGAAATCGAACCCGTCGAGATCACCGAGACCGGCACAATGGCGTCCTTCGACCCCAGACGCAAAATCGAGCCCTTGCCAAACTGTTTCTCAATCTGGCTGAGGGCGAGTTCTAAAGCGCGCGAGCGCTCCTTTTCATCCATGTTGGGTATTGCTCCTGGAATTGGGGGTAAAGGGATATTGTACCAGCCGCTATAATCGTTGCAGAGGGTTTGCCAATGGTCCCGCGTCTGCTTGCGTTCTTCCTTGCCTCCGCGCTTTGCATCTCCGGCGCCGCCAAAAAGACCACCGCCACCGCTCGCGGCGAAAACGAAGACGTGATCCTCAATGTCACCATTTACATCGACTCCGCCGCTGTCAAGGAAGCCCTCGGTGACGATCTGGCCGGGCACTACATCGTGGCCCAGGTCAAAGTGGCGCCCAAGTACACCAAGGAAATTACCATCGACCGCGACGATTTCATCCTGCGCACCGATAAGGATGGCGATCGCACCAAGCCCATGGCGCCCAGCCAGATCGCGGGCCGCGGTTCGCTGGTGCTCACCGGCACGCAAGGTCCCGGTGGGCAAGGCGCCGAGCGCAGTCGAGGCTGGAGTATGGGCGGTCCCATCGGAATGGGGGGCGGCGGAATCGGCTCCGGCGGAGGCGCCGACGCCAGCGGCGTGAAGGCCACCATGGAGAATAGCGACAAGGAGAACCCGCTCAAGAAACTTCTCGACGCCAAGGTGCTGCCTGAAAAGAAGATCGAAGAGCCGGTCACCGGCTTCCTTTTTTTCCCCATGGAAAACCAGAAAATGAAAGACCTGGAACTGCTCTACGGCGGCAAGGAAAACCGCATCCGTCTGCGCTTCAAGTAGCGTGGGTGAGCCCGGTGGCGGATGCCCTGACCCACGTGGGCTGCGCCGCATGGCCGCCATTCATCGGTAGGACAGGCATCCCGGCCTGTCCCCGTAGTCTGTTGGAAAGGCCGGCCTACTCGAAAATAAGGAGCAATGCCGATGGTCAAGCGCGGGCTGGGTGACAGACGGCAAAAGGCGATCGCCTGTCCACTTCTGAGTTGACCAAAATGCACAAACTCCAGTGTCGGGCGCTTCAGCCCGCCGGTTCTCACTGCCGGTAAACCACGCCGCCCTTCATCACAAATTTCACTTTGCGCAGTGCCGCGATGTCCCGCGTGGGGTCGCCTTCCACGGCAATTAGGTCGGCGAACATGCCGGCCTTCACCTGGCCAAGTTCCAAATGGAGCACGCGTCCGGCGATGGAGGTGGCGGATTTCAGGGCATCGACGGGCGTCATGCCGTAATCCACCATCATCTCGAGTTCGCGGGCGTTGTCGCCGTGGGCGAAGACGCCGATGTCGCTACCGCTGAGGATGGTCACGCCGGCTTCCAAGGCCGCCTTGAAACTGGCGCGCTTGCGCTGGATCCCGCGGGGTTCGGGTTGCTGTCCCTTTTTCCAGCCGGCATATTGCGCGGTGGCATCGCCGGCGGCGAGCGTGGGGCAGAGGGCCACGTGGCGCTCCGCCATCAGTTTGAAGATTTCCGCCGTGCCGTCGTCCCCGTGCTCGATGGTCTCCGCCCCGCCAAGGACGGCGCGGCGCATGCCTTCAGGGGTGCTGGCGTGGACCGAAACCGGGACGCCGGCGCTCTTGGCGGTCCCCACGGCGAGCTTCATTTCCTCCATCGAAAAGGTGGGGCGCGCACCGGGACCGGCGCCCCAGCGGTAGTCGCCGTAAATCTTGATCCAATCGGCGCCGTGGCCGATCTGGTCGCGCACCACGCGCGTCAGCTTGTCGATACCGTCGGCCTCTTCGGCGCCTTGCGGCACGCGCCATTCCAGCGCGAATCCCTTGGGCGCGTAGCTGCCTGTGGCGACGATGGCGCGCGTGGAGGCGAGGATTCGCGGACCGGGAATGATGCCCTCATTGACCGCCTGCTTGAGTTCCACATCGGCGTAGGCGGCGCCCTCGGTGCCCAGATCGCGGGCCGTGGTGAAGCCTGCCATTAGTGTGGCGCGCAGGTGATTCACGGCGCGCGCGACGCGCAGTGCCAAGCCTTCGTGAGCCACCTGATCGTTCCACGGAGTTTCGTTGTAGGGGTGGAGCAGGATGTGGGAGTGCCCTTCGACGAGGCCGGGGAGCAGGGTGGCGCCGGGGAGATCGATGACCTTGGCGTTGGCGGTGTCGATGGACGCGGCTGGTCCGGCGGCTTCGATGCGGCCGCCGCGCACCCGGACGGCCCAGGCTTCGTGGGAGGTCTCGCCATCGAAGACGCGGCCGGGCTTAAGGACGGTGGCCTCCTGCGCGTGGGCGGAGAGCGCGAGCAGGCAAAGTAGGAGGGAGCGCATAGAGGGATTATAGGCTGAGTGGGGCGGCTGGGCACTATCGTAATCCGGGGAACGCCGCGTCTATCGCGCGGGCGCTTTCGCCCGGCGTCGCCCCTCTGCTCTTGCGCTTGGTGAAGCACTGTGATACTCATGCCTCATGCGACGTAGAGATTTCCTTCCGGCTTTGGCGGCTTCGGCCGCCCTGGCACAGACGCCCGCTCCGCAGATGAAGAAGGGGCGATTGAAACAGTGTGTGACGGGCGGGGTGTTTGCCCGCGGAACAAGCCTGGAGGATGGCTGCAAGCTTGCGGCATCTCTGGGCATCGTCGGGTATGACTTGAAAGGGCCCGCCGACTGGCCGACCATTAAGAAATACGGGATGACTCCGACGATGTATCCCCCGGGACCGGGCGGCGGAATCGCCGACGGGCTCAATCGCAAGGAACTGCACGAAAAGCTGGAACCGCTGATGCATGCGGCCATCGATGAAGCCAAGGCCAACGCGGTGCCGAACATCATCACGTTCAGCGGCAACCGCAAGGGGATGGCGGATGCCGAAGGCGCTGACAACTGCGTGGCGTTCCTGAATAAGGTGAAGGCCCACGCCGAAGACAAGGGTGTCACCATCTGTATGGAGTACCTGAACAGCAAGGTCAACCATAAGGACTACATGTTCGACCACATCGCGTGGGGCGTCGACGTGATGAAGCGCGTCAATTCCCCGCGCGTGAAGATTCTGTACGATATTTATCACGCGCAGATCATGGACGGCGATATCGTGCGCAACATCCGCGACCACATCCAGTGGATCGGGCATTTCCACACGGGCGGCAATCCCGACCGCAAGGAAATCGACGAGACGCAGGAGTTGAACTACCGCTTCATCGCGCAGGCCATCGCGGACCTGAATTTCACCGGCTACTTTGGGCACGAATACGGGCCGAGGATCCCGGCCAACGCAGAGGCCAGTCTCCGGCGGGCCATCGAGATCTGCACGGTCTAAGCGCACAGACACACGCCGAACCCGGCACAAAAAACCCGCCCGGGAGTCCTACCTCCCGAGCGGGGTTATAATGCGGCCGAAGTCCTGCCGGTTTTGTGGGGCGGGCAATCTTGCCCGCAGTCGCCTTTCAGGCGCCTTTTTCGAGCCCAGCCGCAGGCCGCTAGAAGGTCACCCTCAAGCGGAACTCGATGACTCGGGAACCGGGATCGGCGGAACCCGAGAAGTCGTTGTAGTAGTTGGTGGTCCGCCCGAACGAAGTGCTGCTGGGGGCGTTCTGGATGAAAAAGTTGGTCAGGTTCAGCACGTCGATGAAGCTCACCTGAAGTTCGGCCTTCACCCGCTCGGTGATATTCGTCTTCTTCGTGGCGGCCATATCCAGGTGATATTGCCACGGATTGTAGAGGAACACCTTGTACCCGAACTGGTTGGGAGAAAGCTGTGGTCCCACATACGGCTTCGTGGTGTCCAGATTCGCCCAAGTCTTGCCGTTGAGTTCGAACGCCGCGTTGCTGTTGTCGATGAAGGATTGCGGTAGCCACATCACCTGGCCGAGGCCGGTGGAGGCGGTGATCTTGCGCATCTGCACCATACTCTGAAGCTCAGGAAGCGTGATGTTGTTCAGCACCACGCCGGTTTCCTGCGCGTTCATGCCGTTGCGGCCGCTGGTTAACTGGAACGGGGTGCCGGATTGCATACGGGCGATGGAAGAAATCTGCCACCCGCTGACAACCTTGCGCACCACCGAATTGGCGCCGGCCAGGAACTTCTTGTTGGTCCCCAGCGGCAGTTCGTAGACGGCGTTGATCTTGATCGCCTGACGGATATCGTAGCCGCCCGGCACCTTATCGAGCGCCCGGTTGCGGAACGTGGTTGGCTGGTTGTAGTCCCCATAGTCGCTCTGGCTGCCGTTGACCAGGGAGTGCGACCATACATAACTGCCCTGCGCGAGTAATCCGTTGGAGAGGTGCCGGTTCATTTCCACCTGGAGGGCATTGTAGTTGGACGAGCCCATATTGGAAAGCAGATAGGAACCGCCGCCGGCCACGGTCGGGTTCACCACGAACGTATTCGCCGCGTAGCCCGCTGCTGTCACGCGGCCCATCGCCGCCGCATTGTTGTAGATCGAGGTGACCACGTTACCTGGCCGGTTTTGCCGCAGATTGTTGGCTGTGTTGGTGTCGCTGGTGAAGTTAAGCCCGGTCTGCATCAGCGGGAAGTTCCCTTGCCCGGGCAGCCCTGTGTTCGCGAAACTGGTCGTGGTGCTGGCGCAATCGGTCCACGAGGTCTTGCACCCGCGGTTGATGAACAGGTTCTGCTGCGCCTGGTAGAAATCCTTCAGGAAGCCATTCTCAACCAAGTTCACTTCGTTGATGTTCACCTGCCGCCACGCCTTGAGACCATGGTTGCCGGTGTACCGGACTTCGATGACCGTGTTCCTGCTCAGTTCGCGCTGGAAACCGAGATTCCAGCTCTGTACGTAGGGCATCTTGAGATTCGGATCGTATCCGTTGAGGCTGTTGGTCAGCGCCGGCGTCAGCGGGTATTGCGGCGAGTTGGGAACGCCAGAGCGCGTGGGTAGCGTGGAGTTGCGCAACAGCACGCTTCCGGGAGCGCCGAAATCGCCTGGGTAGCTGGAAGGGTCCAGCGAGGTACTGTAGGTGAGACCTTGGTTGCTCCCTAAGAGACTCTGGAAGGTGTAGCTGCCGTTACGCACGGACGATATCGCATAGCCGGCGCGCAGTACCGACTTACCCTTCTCGTGCCCAATCAGCCAGCCCAGCGGTCCCGGTCCGGCCGGCAGCCGCCACGCCAGTCCCACCGACGGGTTCCACATGTTAGGGGTCTTGTAGTAACTGCCGTTGTACTTGTCAAAAGTGGGGGCGGCGCCAGTTAGGGTGCCGGGCTTGAACATGTTGCCGACGCCCGAAACTCCCCAGAGGCTTTGGTAAGTCACCGCGGAATATACGCCGTCCCGGTTCTGGAACGGCCGCTGTTGTTCAAAACGCAATCCCACGTTCAGGGTCAGCTCCGGCGCGACCTTCCAGGAATCCTGCGCGAAGACGCCCCACTCATATTGCCGGTCTCGCTCCGTCGGCGGCATGTTTTTGTATGACGTTCCATCGTACGCCAGGGACTTACTGATCGAATATACGCGCCCGGTGAGCAGCGCATACAGACCTGCGGCGTCAGTCAACTGGGTGGCAGTGGCGCCAGGGAAGTTGGTGCCCGTAAATAGGTTCGTGGCGCCGGTGCCGGCCGGGTCGTTGGTGGCCAACCCGCTGGCGGCGGAACTGAAGGCCATGGTGGGGATTACGCTGGTTCCCACGGTCTGGTACCACAGGTTGATCTGCGAGATGTCAAAGCCCACAGAGAGGACGTGCTGGCCTTTCTGCGTCGACACGGTGTCGTGTAACTCCCGCACCGGTGAATTGCGGCGCGACGATCCGCAAACCGCAGACACACTCGTCAGGCTGAAACCCAGCGTCGGGCAGTATCCCTTCCACTGCGAGAATAGGGACGCCGAGGCCACCTCGGAACGGAACATCGAGACCGCGCGGTTCAGACCGAAACGCAGTTCATTCGTCACCGTGGGCGACAGTGCGCTACGCAGCGAGGTCGACACGGCATAACGCAGGCCAGATTGGGAAGGCTGCAGACTGTCCACGCCCAGCACCACGCCGGTGCCCGGGTAAATCGCGGTTACGTTATTGGTGATGTCCGGGATCGAAGTGGTCTTGTAATAAGTCCACACCAGTTGGAAGGAGTGCTTTTCGGTGATGTGGTAGTCCAACTTCGTCGTGTCGGTAAAGTACTGGCTCAGCCCCTTGGGCTGGAACAGCAGGTTCTTGCGATTCCAGTCGGCGTTGCTGACGCTACGGTCCTGCAACCTGCCGTTCTTGGTCAACCCGTCAATCTGGCTCAGCGTCTTCGCGATGCTCGGGTCCGCCGTCGAGATGAACCCGGCCAAGGCTGCCTTCTGCAGCACGTTGACCGTAGTCGTACTGTTCCCCACCGGATACGTGAAATTGCCCGTCGCGGCGTCCGGCGTCGCCACCACCCGGGTAATCGTGGTCTGCGCCGGATACCGGTAGATCTCGTAGTTGGTGAAGAAAAACAGTTTGTTCTTGATAATCGGGCCGCCTATGTTGATGCCGCCCTGGTTGAGGATCACCTTATTGCGCCCCAGCCCGTTAATGTTGTTGAAGTAACTGTTGGCGTTGAACGCTGTGTTGCGGTGTTGCCAGAACGAGCCGCCATGAAACTGGTTGGTGCCGCCCTTGGTGATGAACTTCACCTGCGCCGCGCCCTGCGAGTTGGAATCCACGCCGGAGGCCGAGGTGGATATCGTGATTTCCTCCAGGGAATCCTGCCGGGCCGGGATCACGGTGAAGAATCCGTCGCCGTTCTTATAGTAGTTGTCCTGCGTATTGATGCCGTCGATGGTCACGCTGAGCGCGGCCAACGGCAGTCCGTTGATGAACGAAGTTCGGTTGCTGGTGCCGGTTTGCACTCCCGGCTGGGTCACCAGCAGGTCCATGCCGCCGCGGCTGATGAACGGCAGGTCCAGCACTTGCCGCTGCTGCACCGTACTGCTGACCGTGGCGGAAGATGCCTGCACCAACTCGCCGGAGGCCGAGACCTCCACGGTTTCGGTCACGGCACCGACTTCCAACTTGCCGTTTACCGAGACCGGCACTCCGGCGTTCACGTTCACTCCTGGCATTGTCAGGGTGCGGAACCCCGCCATGGTCACGGTGACCCGATAGGCTCCCACGGGCACGGCGGCAATCACCCAATGGCCATGATCGTCGGCGGTGGCTTTCAGCGTTTGCCCATTGTCCACGTTAACAACCACAATCTGTGCGCCCGTCACCAGGGCGCCCTGCGCATCCGTGACGGTTCCGTCCAGCGTACTGCTGGTAGTAACTTGAGCGCAGGCAAGGGCGGCAAACACCGCCAGAAGGACCAGGACGTTTCTCATCTATTCGCACCTTTCGCAAAAAACTTCGAATCGCAGGCTTTCCACTCAATCGGCTTTAATTTCTGATTTTCCTAAATTGCACTTGCCACGCCGCAGAGCGCAAAAATCACCGAAAGCTTACAGACTCAATTTTAAAAAGTATGTCACAAAAGGCGTACAAGCTCAATGGATTTTCAGATAAAAAGATTCTATGTTCTACATAAGGTGGAATTAGATCAAGCACACGGGTAAGCCCCAGCTTCAAGTGGTGCTCTACAAGTGGGCGCGCGCACCGTTGGATGAGCGCCGCCGCAAATGGAGAACGGGCAATCTCCCATTTACCTACTTAAAAACGATGCGCCGGTCCGGACCGGCCGCGCGTCTCACTCCGCTCACTCCAGCGATTTCGCCGACAGCGTCGCGGAGGCCTTACCATTCGGGGCGAGTTCGACTGCCTCCCCACGGTTCCGCGCCCTCCACAGTTTGCCGATGGTCTCCGGCGACCGGTCCACGGTCTCGCTGGCGGCCAGTACGAAATACTTGCCCGGCGCCAGCGTCGGGCTCGACCACGCTCCGGTCTGCCCGGTCTTGCCCGTCTTCAGCGCGGCGGCGAATACCGCTTCGTTGTCTGCCGTCGCGGGCAGAATTACCACCGTGCAATCCGCCACCGGGTTGCCGTCTTTGCTCGCCACCCGGGTGTCAATGGTGCCGCCGTCGCGGCCCAGAATGATGCGCAGCCCCGCGTTGCCCAGGGCGCTTCCTACGCGGAGCGTCTGGTACAGGATGCTGCGGTCGCCATACGTCACATCGTTGACATACACGCCCGCGGGCACTCCGCTGATATTCAGCCCGTACTCGTCCATCGGGAGCCCACCCTCGAAAGTGAATTCACTTGGGATGGATACCTGGGTACTGCCGCGTTCCGTACGGGTGATCGCCTGCACGCTCAGCCGCAGTGTCGCGGAAAAAGGCGGATCTGGCGCCGGCCCGTCGAACACTACTTCACCCGCAACCGCAATCCGCGGGCGAAGCCCCACGCTCACACCGGCCACATCGCGGTCGCCGATGGTTAAGATCGTGGCGCCGAATTGCGCCCTGCCGCTCATCCCGCCGCGATTGGACTCAGACACCGAAAGTTCGTATTCCCCCGAGTGCAGATCGCAAATGCGCACCTTGCCGTCCGGCCCGCTGGTGCCTCCGGGGGTCACCGTGTAGAAGCCGCCTTCCCCGCTGGTGCCGCTCGCCGGCTGGGTCGCGGAGATGTTGAAACCCAAAGCGCCCGGCCCGCTGCTGCCTTCCAGCACGCCATCCAGGCAGAACGCCGCCGACCGCGTCAACCGAATATCCACGCCTTCGCGCTGCTCGCCCGGGCGTAGCACCAGTGCCTCCGCCCCTTCGATTGATCGCGCGTTGGGATAGTACGTGGGAACCACCGCGGGCAGGCGCAGTTCCGGATCCAGGGGCGAGTCCGAAATCGCCGGAAGGCCGCGCCGCGCCCTGGTGGCCAACACCGTGTATGCTCGTTCCGGTGGCACGCGTTGTATCCGGTATTCGCCTTGATCGTCGGTGTTTCCCACGCTGGCGAACACGGCGCGCAGCGCACCGTGCGAGTACTCGCGCGCCACCAGGAACACGGCAAGGCCCACCACGGGCTCGCGGTTCTGGTCCACCACTTTCCCCGAAATCCGTCCCTGAATCACCATGTGGAAATCTACGCCGGTCAACTCCTGACCCGGCCCCAGCGTGACAAGGCGGTTGGCGTTCGGTCCAAACCCGATACCTCCCGAGGCGTCCGGAGCGTTCGCCGTTATGCGAAGTTCTCCAGGGGCCACATCGCGGATGACGTAGCTCCCCTGTTGATCCGTGACCGCCATTTTTGCCTGCGGCGTGTTGCGGTTTACATGGATCTCCACGCCCTTCATGGGCGGCCCGCCGCCCCCGGCCGTAACCGTGCCGGCAATCCGCCCGAGTTGCGGCGCCGCGTCCCGGTCCTTGTCCTGTGTTGCGGCTACCGCCACGCAAAGCGCCAACGCTGTGAGCAGCTTCATTGTTGACTCCGCTGCGGCGCGGGTAAATCCATCTCGGTGGGCGCCCCCGCCACAATCTGGATTTCGATCATGCGCGCCGGGCCGGTCACCCATCGCGCTTTGGAAGCCTCGCCCGCCGGCTGGGTCACGATGCGGTACCGCCCCGGCCGCAGCCCACCGAATGTGAACTTACCCCCGGCGTCGGGAAACACCACCTGCACCGGTTGCGTGCTGGTCTCCGCGTCGGCCGCCACCAGCGCCACCGCGAACTCCTGCGCGTTGGCCGCGCCGGTGAGCTTGCCGCGAATCGAACCAGCCTCCGCCACCAGCACCGCCACGGGCGCACCATGGGCACCCGCCGAGAGATCCAGCACTGCATTCGACGCCAGGTAGCACCCTTCTCCCAGCCGGTTCGCCCCAATCTGGTAGCGCGCCGGTGCCAGGTCCGCAATCGTCTGCTCCTTCACGGAATTGACTTCACCGCTGCGGTCGATCAGCGCCGCGAAGTCCTCCAG
>JANYAH010000263.1 GCA_025361425.1 Candidatus Solibacter sp.
GGATAGCCGGCGTCGGCGTGGCGGATGACGCCCAGGCCGGGGTCGCTGGTCAGGACCCGTTCCAGGCGCCGATCCATCTCCGCAGTGCCATCGGCGGCGATGGCGTCAGAGCCATCCCGTTCAATTCTCCATTGCGCACCAACTGGTTAATGGCCAGGCCGAATTCGGCGCGCTCGTTACGGCCGGGGTAGCTCTCGCGGTATAACACCCCTATGTCCGACACCTCACACGCCCACATGCACGGGAGCCCCGCACATTGCGGCGAAATTTGCCGGCAACATTTACGCCGTAAGTGGCGTCAATGAGACATGAAGATCTTTTGCGTCACGGGCACGTGTGGGCAAATGGCGGCACTGTGTGCCGGCTTCACAGCATTGGCATGGGGCGCCGACCCCGCGCTAACCATTTACAATCAGAACTTCGCGGTAATTCGCCAAACCTTACCGCTGGATTTGAAGGCGGGTAACAACACCGTGCGTTTCTCCGGGGCCACGGCGCACGTGGAGCCGGACTCGGTGATTTTACGCGACCCGGCGGGCCGGGTGCTGGTGCAGGTGGTGGAACAGAACTACCGCAACGACCCCGTGTCGCAAGAGCGGCTGCTCAACCTGTACGAAGGCAAGACCATCGAGTTCTCGGTGCGAAATCCGGACGGGACCGATCGCATCGTCACCGGCAAGATCATACGCAGCGGGTATGTGCCGCATTACCAGGTGACGAACCGGTACGGTATGCAATACCAAGGCAACCAGATGGCGATGGCGTCGCCATCCGGCGGCCCGGGGCAACCCATTATCGAGGTGAACGGGAAGCTACAGTTCTCCCTGCCGGGTCAACCGATCTTCCCCGCATTGGCTGATGACACGATTCTCAAACCCGCGTTCGATTGGATCCTGCACTCCGCGCAACCGGCCCGGTTCGACGCCGAGCTGAGTTATGTTTCCGGCGGCATGAGCTGGAGCAGCGATTACAACATCGTGGCGCCGGAGACGGGCGATACCTTGGAGCTGATGGGCTGGGTGACGTTGGACAACCAGAGCGGCAAGCAGTTCGACCATGCACGCATCAAGCTGATGGCGGGCGATGTGAATAAGGTGCAGCCGCAGAATCAACCGAGGATGATGGTAATGGGCGGTGTCTCCGGCGGCATGCCGGGAGCACCCCAGGTGGAAGAGAAGACTTTCGAGGATTACCACCTCTACACGCTTCCGCAACCGACCACGATTCACGACCGGGAGACCAAGCAGGTGGAGTTTCTGCACGCCTCCGGCATCCAGTCCAAGCGGCTGTATGTCTACGATGGTGCGCGGTTCGACCGTAACTATGGCGGCTATCAGGATGTACGTCAGATCCAGCAGTACGGCACCCAATCTAATCCGCACGTGTGGGTGTTGCGCGAATTCGCTAATAGCGACGCGAACCATCTGGGAGTACCGCTGCCCAAGGGCCGGGTGCGGTTCTATCGCCGCGACCAGGATGGGCAAGTGGAGTTTACCGGCGAAAACCAGATCGATCACACACCCAAGGATGAGACGGTAAGCGTGTACACAGGAAACGCGTTCGACATTACGGGCGAGCGGCGGCAGACGAAGTTCCAAACGCAGATGCAGCCGGGTGGTTTTCTAGATGAATCGTTCGAGATCAAGCTGCGGAACCACAAGAAAGAGGCGGCGACGGTGCGGGTGGTGGAGCGCCTTTACCGCTGGACGAACTGGGTGATCACGCAGGAATCTGCCACGCACCGCCAAGTGGATAGCAAGACCATCGAGTACGAAGTTACGCTTCGGCCGGACGAGGAGAGAACGCTCACTTACACAGCTCACTACACCTGGTGAACTACCTGGGGGGGGCCGCCTGCCAAACCGGCGGCAGCCAAGGTTGGCTGCCGCACAAGGGAACTTATGCCACTGGCTGGCTGGCTTTGTCGGGGGACGGCGCGTTGACAGGTTTGTAGCGCGGTCCGGCGTGGAAATCGCTGTGGCGGGCGGCGCCATCTATGCCGTGCCACTGCGTGAAAGATTCCCGCAGGAGGCGGTAGACGGACGCCCGATTCTGCGCGATCAGCTTCAACCACTGCCAGACGCCCTTCGGCGGGAAGTAAATACCGCGGAAGAAGATGCGCGCCACGAAATGGCTGATCTTGTAGGGGACCGGTTCATCGGCGATGGAATCGAGCGCTCTCTTGGTGGCGGCCGGACTGTAGGAGTTGGTCCACGCGTAGTTGACTTCGTCCTGCACTTCCGCAACGGAGATCTTCAACGGTGTGTGGGCCATGCGGAACGGGGCGAATTCGAGCCAGTGTTTGGGGCGCGTGAGACGGCCCTCCTTGGCCAGGCGATCATAGAGAGGCGTGGCGGGGAAGGGGGTAATCTGTCCGAACACGGGGAGGACCGGCGGCCATTCGCGCATGGCCGCCAGGGTGCGTTCGCCCACTCCGGTAGTGTCGTTATCCAGGCCGAAAATAAACGACGTGATGCAGTAGACGTTGCGTTTGGCCAAATTCCGGAGCACGGCCGTGTATTCGGACGGCTTGTTGAAGCTCTTATTCACGCTGGCGAGATTAGCGGGGTCGAGCGACTCCATACCAATAAAGATCCACTTGCCGCCAGATTCGGCAATCAGGTCCATCAATTCCTCGTCGCGCAGAAGGTTGGCGCTGATCTGTCCGACCCAGGACGTTTGCGCGCCGGCGGCAATGATGTCGCGGAGCAGCGATTTGGTGCGTTTTGCGTTGATGGCGAAGTTATCGTCCACAAAGAAGACGGCGAGCTTGCCCTTGGAGACCCGGGCGCGTTCCTTGAGGAGCAGCAATTCATCGACGATGCTCTGGTTGGTGCGGAAGCGGATGGAATCGCCGAAGAATCCCGTGACCGTGCAGAACTCGCAGCCGTAGGGACAGCCGCGGCCACTCTCAATAGGGATGATGTGAAAGGTCTCCCAGGCTTGGCCGTAGTGCTGCATGATGCGGCGCAAAAAGCTGGGGATGCGGTTGAACTGGTCGATATCGAGCTTGTCCCACGGAATCACCGGATAGTCCTGGAGGGTGGGTTTCTTATCCTGCCCGAAGTCATCGACGGGAGTATAGACTTCCTTAAGCTCTCCGCGCGCGGCGTCGGCGACAATGCGCGGCCAGGTTTCATCGGCTTCGCCGAGCGCAATCGCATCGGCGTGACGCGGCCCGCCGTCGCGGCCCAGCGCTTCGTCGGGGCATTCGGTGACGTGGGGCCCGCCCATGACGACGGGCACGCCGGCGGCGCGCAAGGCGTCGGCCACGCGGTATGCTTTGGCGATCATGCGGGTCATGGCGCCAATTCCCACGAGCCCGATTTTTTGATCCAGCGCGTACTGCACTAGTTCGGGATCGGTCATGGGGTGAGTGTTGCCATCGATCAGCAGTACTTCATTGCCGGCTGGCGTGAGCGATTGCAGCAGGAACATCCAAAGGTGCGGCATGAAGTTTTGAGTCACACCGTTATCGGGGTTATACAGCAGAATTTTCAAAAGTCTACCAGTTCCTCTCCCCGGCAAGTGGCACCGAATGATGATTCGGCGAGTGAGGCCAGAATCTGGTGGACATCTGTCGGATAGGGTTGATTCTAACACCTAGACCGTATCGGAAATTGGCAAGATTGTTCGCTAGGCGCGGCGAAGGCGGAACCAGGGGCGGAAGAAGACTTCCCCGAGGCAATGCAGACTTCGCCGGGGAGGCGCGGAGAACGCGTCCTGACGCGGAAGCGCGGAGAGCCGGAGGAACGCCGGGAATCGCCAGAACAAGCGGGCAGCTCGGGTCTTACAGCGGGATCGTCAGCGTGAGCAGGCCGCCGTACTGCATCCCTCCGCTCTTCTGCGGGCCGACGTTGCCTTGCAGGCCGACCGTGGCGCCCTTGGTCTGGTACGTTGCGCCCAATGTGCCGCTCAGCGCCTTGTCCTGGTACATCGCACCTACCCCGATGTTGAATTTGCCGTTGCCAATCATGCCGTCGTAGCCCAGCTTCAGGCCCAGGTTTACCTGCTGCACCTGGGGCTTGCCGTCGGCGGTGAGGGTCGCGCTGAACGGTCCCGACTTGACCACCGCGGAGCCTTGGACCTGCTGGACTTGGGTGCCTTGGGCCAGAATGCCCAGCTTGAGACTCAGCGAGACCCTCTGCCATTCCTCGCTTACGGCGATACGCGCACCGAAGATCCGGGCGTCGGGCTGGAAATCCCACAGGCCCGCTTTAATCTTCAGCGTCCCGATTTGCAGGACATCGAACTCCTTGCCTTTGAGCGGGCTAATCGCCGTGTTGACCAGCGGCCCGCCAGTCTTCGTAATGTAGAGGACGCTGGTGGTTCCCACCACCAGCGCCGCGCCCACGACGTACAGGATGTTCTTGTTCTTATCGACCCACACGCCGAGGGACGACGACCCGGCGGCGCTCTTGAACGCCTCGATGCTGCCTTCCAGCTTTTTGTATTCGGCCGTCCTCTTGATCTGATCGAGGGCGTTGGTACTGGCGGCGTCCTGGACGCCCGTGCCTATCGCCTCCAGCAGTTTCTGACTGTCGGCGGCCGACAAGGGGGCGCCACTCTGGCCGGCCTTACTCTTGGCGAAGTCCAGCAGCGTCTTCTTGATGGCATCTTGTACCGGCGGGCTTTGCAGCGCTTGCGCAATCTGGCCGGGCAGTTGCGGGATCTCGGAATCTAAGAGATCGAATGCCAGAACGATTACCTGGTTCGCGGCGTCGATCGGATTCGGCTTTTCATCTGCCACGTGCGTGTCTCCCCTTGGTGAGTCCGTCCACGGTCTGTCTGTACAGTGTATCGCTGGAGGGTCGGGCACACAAGGAAATATTCACTAAGTTTTTACCTAACTGACGTCGACAGGAGTGTAGGCCTGCCACGCCCGCTCGCCTCATTTCAGCCGTCGGCGGTTCGCGAAAGCCCGCTCGATTCGGCGGTCCTGCTTTCGGGCGGCAAGCGATACGCGCGCGAAGTCATGGACGTCCCGCTGACCGCCGACCTGGTGACCGTCTCCGCCTGCCGCGGCGTGGGACTGCGCACGTACTCCGGCGAAGGACTGGTCGGTTTTGCCTGGGCGTTTCTCCACGCCGGCGCGCGCCACGTCATCGCCGGCCTCTGGGACGTGAACGACCAATCCACCGTCGCCCTTATGGATGTGCTTTATCGCGAACTGGCCGCCGGCAAGCCCCCTGCCGCAGCCCTCCGCACTGCCAGGCTTTCGCTCATTGAGTCGCCCGGCAACCTGCGCAAGCCCTTCTATTGGGCCCCTTTCCAGCTCTACACCGTCACACCGTAGACGCATAGCAAGCCGTCCACCGGCCCACGGGTTTCAGCTAAAATAGTTCCGTCATGACACGCCGTTGTCTCCTCGCCGCCGCGCTTGCCGCGCCACTCGCCCGAACTGCCGCCCCCAAAATCCCCATCGGGATCACCGATTGGAACCTGCGCCTGTCCGCCAAACCCGAAGCCATTCCTCTCGCTGCCCAACTCGGCTTCGACGGTATCCAGATCTCCTGTGGCCGCCGCCTGGTCGACGATAAGATGCCGCTCGACAATCCCGAAGTCATCGCCCGCTGCCTGGCCCTCTCCAAGCAGCACAAGATTCCAATCCACGGCACTTGCGCCGACCGCCTGCACGAAAACGGTCTCAAGAGCGATCCGCTCGCCGTCCGGTGGGTTCACGATTCCATCCGCCTCACCCGGGCGCTTGGCACCCGTGTGCTGCTCCTCCCGTTTTTCGGCAAGTGGGCGCTCCAGACCCGCCAAGAGATGGATTATACCGGCGACGCGCTGCGCGAGCTCGCTCCCGAAGCCGAAAAAGCGGACGTCATCCTCGGCCTGGAAGATACAAATTCCGCCGAAGATAACGTCCGCATCTTGGATCGCGCCCGCTCCAGCAACGTGCAAGTCTATTACGATGTCGGCAACTCCACCAACGGCGGCTTCGACGTGTTGAAGGAGATCCGCTGGCTCGGCAAGGACCGCATCTGCCAGATCCACCTGAAGGACAACCCCAATTACCTCGGGGAAGGCAAGATCCAGTTCGCCCCCATCATGGCGGCGATCCGCGAGATCGGCTTCAGGGGCTACGCCGTTCTGGAAACCGACTCCAAGTCGCCCGCCACCCTGGAAGCCGACATGCGAAGGAATCTGGCCTACATCCGCGGACTGTAAGAGACTCGTACATGAAGGAAGCCGCTCACTTACGGTCGAACGCCGAAGGCGAAATTCGGTCGTGTCGCGGAAGCTGTAGAATGTAACAATGCGAATCGTTCTTGCTTCTATTCTAGCCTTGGGCCTGCTCTCCGCCGCTGAGATCAAACTGGGAAAACCGCTCGCGGTGAAGGAACCCATGCCGCTCGCCACCCTGCTCGCCCATCCGGCCGATTACGTCGGTAAGACGGTGCAGGTGAAGGGAAAAATAGCCGAAGTCTGCCAGGAGATGGGCTGCTGGGTGGACCTCACCAATGACGCCGGCCAGACCCTGCGTGTCAAAGTAAACGATGGCGAGATCGTATTTCCCAAGGACGGCGCGGGCAAGTTAGCCGTGGCGGAAGGTACGTTCACCAAGAAAGAGTTGACCAAAGAGCAGGCAATTGACCGAGCCAGGGAAGACGCCAAAGACAAGGGCAAGACCTTCGACGCGGCTTCGGTAAAAGGTCCGCGGACGGTTTACCAGATTCAAGGCTCGGGTGCAGTGATTCTTTCCAATTAGCCTGTCATGCGCGGGATGCGGCTCGCGCAATTCGCACTGCTACCGCGGCGCTGAAACTGCGAAACAAAACACAAGTCATTAGTGGCCGAAAGATACGTCGCGGCCACCGATTGCGTTGAACTACGATAAGAACGGTCGTTAAAGCGCAAAGAGACACTTGACAGCGGTCGCCCTCTCCTCGGTACATCCCCTTCTGGACGGCCGCTTTTTTCTCCTCGCTCAATCAATCAATTGTCACCGGGCGATCGAAGATTACATCGATGGTCGAACCTTGGCGCAATTCCACTTCCCGCCCGCGCGTCAACAGCACCGTTGCCAATCCTAGGGCCGATCCCGCGCCTCCGCCGATTCCCGCCCCTTTCCAACTCCGGTCGGCCATGCCGCCGATCGCTGCGCCCATCCCGCCGGACCCCGCGATTCGGACCGCGTCCGCGCCGTGCGACGTCCCCTGCCGCACCTGCCCCTCCTTGCCCACCACCTTCTGGTCCGTGCCTTCCGCATCCACCGAAGTCGGCGAAGGCGTCATCCGGATCACCTTGCCGCTGGGCATGGTGAGCGTCTCGATGCGGATGCCGAGTTCGGCTGTCCCTTTGACGCGCCCGCTACGCCTGGTGTGCGTGACCACGCCCTGCACATAGCTCCCCACCGGCACCAGGGTCGCGCCGCTGGCGACGATGGGTGTCGCGGTGCGCAAGTAAACGTAGTCGCCTTCGCGCGCCGTGCGCGTGCTCACCGAGTTCACCAGGCGCAGCAGCGCGTGCGCGCCCTGGGGAATATCGGCGGCGAAAGTGGCGTTCGCCAGCAGGAGGGCAAGCGTTGTCAGGCGCATAATGGTTCCTCTGGCTCCATCCTACCGCTCTGGCGGGAGAGGCTGGCCGATACCTGAATATTGCGCGAACCGTGGACGAGGAAGGCGGCGACGATCGGCGGGAGCTAGTGTAGGTTTTGTGGGGCGGACCCCCTGGTCCGCGCGGGTCCCCCCGGACCCGCTTTTCGCCAATGAAATCAGCTTCATACACACGGCAGCAAGCCGACGGGGCGTCGGCTGCGAACCAGGGGGTCCG
>JANYAH010000277.1 GCA_025361425.1 Candidatus Solibacter sp.
TCTCACAGCTCGCTGCGACTCAATTTGGTATGGTTTCTTCATAGCGACTCTCCTTTTTTCTCCGCAAAAGAAATTGCTCTCAGCCTATCAAAGGCTTCGAGCGGGGAGTCGCTACTTTCTACGATCTACCGGGCATTCTCTGGACCTGCACCGCATGATGTGACATCCCTGTATAGGCAAAAGCAAAGATCCAACCAATTTGTCGCGTTATAACCGTCTTGGTATTCACTCATCATGGTTCACTTGAACCATCGCGGATGCAGGATAGCGAGCGGCATTGGGTGTTACAGTTGGCTTAAGTTGGCCCGAAATGCAACAACCTGCGGAGCTCCCGAGGTAACGAGGAACAACAATATGTGGAAACACCGGATCGATTGGGTTGGCGCCATGCTTAAGACAAAGGTTTTAGGGCCGGTCCTCATCACAATTCTGTTTGCCGCCATGCCTCCTGCGCACGCGGCCGACGTCCCGCTGCCGCGAAGCACGCCCGAGGCGCAGGGTATTTCGTCGCAGGCCATTCTCGATTTTGTCGAAGCAGCGGACAAAAACGTCAACACGATGCACAGTTTCATAATCGTGCGGCATGGCCATGTCATCGCCCAGGGATGGTGGAAACCCGAGGCGGCGGATAAACCGCATGTCTTGAACTCGGTCAGCAAGAGCTTCAATGCCACGGCGGTTGCATTGGCGATCCAGGAGGGCAAATTGAAGCTCGACGATCCCGTGCTGAAGTTCTTTCCGGCCGACGCGCCGGCGGATCCTTCCGAGTACCTCAAAGCCATGAAGGTGCGCGATCTGCTCAGCATGTCCGGAGGCCACGATACCGAACCGCGTTCAGTCGGCGGGGGGCCCTCGGTCAAACAGTTTCTCGCTTCTCCTGTTGTGCATCAGCCCGGCACGCACTTTCAATACAACACCATGGGCAGCTACACGCTGTCGGCCATCGTCACCAAGGTGACTGGGCAGACCACGCTGGAATATCTCAAACCGCGTCTATTTGAACCGCTGGGGATCGAGAATCCCAGGTGGGATGCCAGCCCCGAAGGCAATTCGCTCGGTGGCTCCGGTTTGTGGCTCCGCACGGAGGACATCGTCAAACTCGGCCAGCTCTACTTGCAAAAAGGAAAATGGAATGGCAAGCAGTTGATCCCGCGGGACTGGGTCGAGCAGGCGACGACGAAGCAGATCGCGAACGAGAATGAGAGTCACGCAAAAATAGGACCGGACTGGAAAGAGGGGTATGGCTTTCAGTTCTGGCGGTGCCGGCACAATGCGTTTCGCGGGGATGGCGCCGCCGGTCAGTTCGTCGTCGTGATTCCCGACCAGGACCTGACAATAGCCATCACTGCGGACACCGGCAACATGCAAGGGGAACTGGATGCCATATGGGACTATCTGCTGCCTGCATTTCATGCCAAGGCGCTCCCCGATGACGGCGCCGGTCAGGAAAAGCTGAAACTGGCGATCGCTAATCTGGTGGCTCATCCAAAGAAGGGCAATTGATTGCAGTCAGCCAAGGTCAAGGTCGCCGTAGCGGGGTAGATGGCGTACCCGCTCACCGACTTACCCGGCGCCGAGGCCCTGCTGTCTCAAACCAAAGTGGCTCAAAGCTCACCAGCGTGAACGTGTTCCCGCTCCGCCGCCCGTCGACCGTTCCTGGGGTGCCAGAATGGTGCTCGCAGTCATGGGTTCGCTTCGCTGCGCCAAAAGCAGAGCGCCCTTGAGCACGGTGCGCCGTTCCGGCTCGATCGATATTGCGACTTGCGGCTCCGGTGGGAACTCTTCGCGGCCTTGCGGCACAAGTCCAAAAGTAGAAGGCCGGCTTCCCTCCTGTGGAGGAAAGCCAGCGTGCAATAAAACCCGTCAGACCCGGGAGGGGCTTGACGGGTGGCTCCAGATTAGAACTCGAAGCGCCAACCAAACTGCACGGTCGCCTGTTGGTATCCGTACTCCGACCATGCGCCCATGAGCCCGCTCAACGAGCCGAAAGTCTGCGGTGTGTTTGTGTTCCACGTGGTGTTCGGCGCGGTAAAGTTCGGCTGCTTGAAGGGCAGATTGTGGCCGTCCACCCGGACCGTCATTTTGTAGCGCTCCTTGAGCGTCACCGTCTTCTTCACGACAAACCCCTGAAAGTTCGTCATGGGGGCTCTAAACACGTTCCGGCCGAGGTAACCGGTCGTGTATGCCGCGGGGTAGGTGAATGAAGAAGCTTTCAGATACGGGTTCTGCGGCGGCACGGAATACGGAAGCCGGTTGGGGCCCATGCCCCACTTGGCTGTCTTCGCATCCTCTACGCTGGTTAGCGGGACAATCCGCGTGCCCGTGAGGTACTTGTATGGGCTGTTGGAGAAGCCGATACCGAAAGGCAGGCCGGAATCGAGCGTCTGGTTGAGGCTCACTGCCCAGCCGCCCAGAATGTAGTCGGTGATACCGCGCTTGTTCAGCCACCGTAGGCCCTTCCCAACGGGCAGCACATACGTCGCCTGGGCGTTGAAGTGGTGCGGCTTGCTGTAACCGGCTATCGCCTTCTCCAGGCTGCGGTTGTAGTAGGTGATGCCGCCGCCGCCCTCGCCGTCATTGCCGTTCATGGTCTTGGACCAGGTATCGAAAGCGCTCATATTGAAGCCATTGGCGAAGCGCCTCTCGATGCGGAACGTTCCGCCGTGATAGGTGCTGTGGTTTAAGTTTGAGAGCAGATTAATCGTCCCGAAATTTGTCCAGGGCTTGTAGTTCTGCGTCGCCCCGCTCACCGTGCTCTGCAACGCGGTGTTGCCGCCCAGCGTAATAGACAGTGGAATCTCGTTGATATTCCAACTGCCGAGGAGCCTATTTCCCGCGCTGCCCTCGTAACGGAGTTCCAACAGCCAGTTGCGGGCGAACTCATACTGGATGCCGCCCGACCAGGACATGATGTATGGGTTGACCAGACCCGGATCAAGCCATGTGGCGCTCCGGCCGCTGTAACTCGTTCCGTTATAGGGGAACGTGCCATCGGCCGCAGTCGCGTACGTGAGCGGCCCCGGCCCTTGCGAAAGGTAGAACTGGGGCCGCGGGTCGCCCGTGGGCTGGTTGATGGTTTTGCTTGCCTGGTAATCCTGAAAGTTTCCGCTGCCGGCGCCGCCGACGATATCCTGCGTCATCAGGCTGAAACCTGCCCGGAACACCACCTTGGGGGCGAAATGCCAAGCCAGGCCCAGGCGCGGCTGGAAGTTGTTCCAGTCGCCTCGGACCAGGGCGCCCTTCGGATGCAGAAGCGCTCCCGGTAAGCCGGTGAGCTTGTCCATGGCGGTGGGGTCGAACTGCGACTGCTGATCGTATTTGGTTTTGTACGGCGTCTCGTAAGACCACCGGACTCCCACGTTGATCGTCAAACCCGGCCGTACCTTCCAGTCGTCCTGAAGGTAGAGAGCGTGCTGCCACCAGCGGGGTAGCCAGTTGGCCATCCGCTGGCTGAAGGTGGCGCTGCTGACAGAGCCCAGCAGGAACGAAGCGAAGCCGTTGCCGGTGTTATTCGTACAACCGCCGCCGGAGGGAAGGCACGTACCTCCGAAATTGTAGCTGCCCGCAGGAGTAGCGCCGTTAGCCTGGTTGTAGCGTGCGCGAATGACTTCGTAGCCCACCTTCAAATTGTGAGTACCCACAATCTGGGTTAAGTTGTCTTGAAAGGTGAATTCCTCACCCGTGTAATAGCTGGGCGTACTGTAACCGACGCTTAATCCGACGTTCAGTTGGGGGAATGTTTCACCGGAGACGCCCGGGATGCCCAGTTTCGAGGCCCAATCTTCACCCACGCCGTACGCGACGTTCGTGTTGGCGCGGCGGCTGTAACCGACGCGCATTTCGTTAAACCGCGTGGGACTCAGGATCAGCGTGTCGGTGAACACGCCCTGGATGTTGTCGGTTGGCTGTTTGATGCTGTTCAAGTCCAAATAATTCCAGGCGAGTTGGGTCTGGATGCCATTCGCCTGTGCGCGGTGGTGTCCCTGCGAATACCGGGCGGCAAACTTGTGCGCTGGGGAGAACTGGTGATCCACTTTGACATCCCAGCGGGTCCGGGTGACTATTTTTGTGCCATCACTAAGGAAATTGTTGCTCGTACCGCTGGCCGTCGTAATTCCGGGCTGGTTCGCCTTTTGCCACGGCTTGTAGGAGAGAAACTTCACGGCCACGGGGTCGAGCCGGCTGGTGGGCACGATGTTGTTGGGAAACCGGTCGGCGGTCCAGGCGCCGTCCACCTGGCGGTAGGACTTGGGGTCGTAGATCGGATATCCCACCCCCCCGAACGAGAAATCGCCAGTCAGCATCTCCGCTGTCGGTACGGTGACGGTGTTTTCCGTGTCCCAGTTCTCGTTGTGTTGCGCAAAACCAAACAAAAAGAATGTCTTGCTCTTGCCGTTGTACAGTTTGGGGACGTATAACGGCCCGCTGAACACGGATTCGAATTCATAGTAACTGAATGGTAGCGACGGGGTCTGCTGGAAGTAAGACCGGTGCACCATCGGAGTGTAGAGGAGTCGGTCGTCAACGGAAAGGTGCGGATCGTTGCCGCCGGATTTGTAGGTCAACTGCATTCCGCCGCCTGCCGCGTGTCCAATTTCGGCGGACGCGACGCTGGTGATCACTTTCACTTCCTCCAGCGCGTCCTGCGTGGTCTGGAGTACCTGGTCGTTCTGGTCGAAAGTGCCCAAGCCCGGCCATTTGGCGCTGACGCCATCCATCGAATAGCCGATGGCGCGCTGGACGTTGCCAAGGATGTGGTAGCCCGTGTTGGCGCTGCCAATCACGCCAGGTACGAAATAGAGGTCGCGGACAATGCGTTTGGAGACGTTGCTGATGTCCTGAAGAATCGCCTGGCCCATCGAATTCGAAACCGTTGCCGATTCGGTATTCAGCAGCGGGGCCTCGGCCGTGATAGTGACTGACTCTCTCGCGGAGCCGATCTCCAGCGTCACGTCGAAGCGGGGCGTGCCCCCCGGCCGTAAATCGATGCCGTCGCGCACGAACTGCTTGAAGCCCTCTGCGACGAACGTAAGTCTGTACATACCCGAGTTCAGGTATGGAACGTTGTAGAAGCCCTCCGCGTTTGTAACAGTCTGGGAGACGAACTGCGTCCCCGTGTTCACCACTGTGACCTTGACTCCGGGCGCGGAGGCGCCTGTACTGTCTTTGACCGTTCCCACAAACGCGCCCTGGGGACCGGCCTGTGCCATTAGCGTACAGACGGACGCCAGAATCGCCACAACAGGCAGGGCGTTTCGGAGTACTTTAGACGGGAAATGCGGAATGTGAGGAGACATGACTAAACTCCCTTAAGATGACCGCGCGGCGGCGGTGTTTACACACGGCGGCGTGTCATCCGTCCGCCCAAAAGTCCCGGTTGTGCAGAATACACCCGAATCAGGTCCTAAACTGCATTGATTACTTTTGCTCAAAACAGCTTTTGCCGGCCACGGGGACAAGGACCTGCAGGTGTGTTGTCCCGCAACGTCAGAAGAAAGCGGGAAGGATGAGTGCGAGCCCGTTCCGGCACGGGCTGGAGCAGTTGGTGGTCCTTACGGATGACTCGCCGCCGAAACGTTCCACTCGATCCGGAATCATTCGGCGCTGCCTCCGTGTTCATGATCGCTCCGCCGTCTGCATCTGTCATGGTTCACATGAACTATGATTTACGCGTGCGCCTCCGTAACGGCAGGTGACGTCATGCACGGCGGCCCAACCTGGAGAGTCTTGGATGCGACACTCTCAACAGCGGCGATCCGCGGTGAGGCTAGGGACCGGGACTCGAGGATGGTAGGCCTGAGAGCAAAGCGCGAACCCCACGTAGTTCCAGCGGCCGCTTACCCGGTGGCGCCGGGGCCATAGTCGCAGAACGCTTCCTTGATGGAAATCCCGGTAAGTTCGATCCTCGCCAGATCGGTCGTCCCGATTCCCACCGCCTCGGCCAGGCGGAGCGTATTGTTGCCGCGCAGGAACGGTTTCGTACCGCGTTCGGCCCTCGGGTCATAGCCCATGACCGCCATGCACACGGCGTCGGTACAGACCGCGTTTCTCCCCACCACGATCACGCCGGGTTTGATCAACGAAACCCCTGAGTTCCACGCGCCCTCGCCGCCACGGATCGATTCCACGCCGTCGACGATGGCGAGGTCTACCGGCCGCACGCCGGTCAGGTCCGTTACGATCCGTGGGATGCGGTAGCCGGGCTCCCTCGGAGAATCGCGGTTGAGTTCCTGCGGTACACCTCTGGGAGGCGTCACGGTGCCGTTGTGACAAACCTGTCCGCGCTCCCCTTTGGGGTCCTCATTGCCATCGGGTCCGCAATCGCCGCCGTACAGCGAGCAGGGAGTGTTGCCGAAGTTGTTCTTGAGCGTCATGGTGACGCCCGCCAGCCAGTGGTGCTTCAGTTTCGACAGGGACACGTAGACGTCGCAATCGGCGAAGGAGTGGTTCAGGTCGAATGCCGGAAAGATGTATCCGCCCCACGGCACTTTCATCCGCGTGTACTGCTTCGCCTGGCCCACGTTTTGCGTGTTCTCCCACTCCACTTTGCAGCCAACGTTGTTGATGGCGTTGACGTCCAGACCGTAGCGCGCCCACAACTCCGGGTCCTGCCTCGCGGGGAAGAACGATTCGATCACGCGAATGCGTGTCGCGCCAGCCCGCGCGAGCTGGCGGGCGAGGGACAGCACAGTGGCGGGATCGTTGCGGTACGGCAAGTCCGGGCGGTTTGGGAAGCGCGTGATGTTGCCGGTCAGGTTCAGTTTCACGGCCACCGTCTTGCCCTTCACCAGCGATCCAATGCCGCCAATTCTGTCCAGCGTCGACGCCAG
Organism: Candidatus Solibacter sp.; assembly: GCA_025361425.1. Lineage (GTDB taxonomy): Bacteria > Acidobacteriota > Terriglobia > Bryobacterales > Bryobacteraceae > Solibacter. The sequence continues at coordinate 6,831 of JANYAH010000277.1, forward strand.
AGCCTGATCGAATGTTGCATCGTAAGCGCGGCAACGCGCGATGGCAACCGGAGAAGCTGGAGCCGGCTGCGTCTGCCCGCGCGCCGTTCCGGCCAGAGCCATGCCGGCAGCGCCCGCCAACCAATCCCGGCGTGAAACTTCGTGCGAAATCATCTTCCGTTCTCCTCGGTCCGGCTCATTCAGGCTCCGGCTAGATATGCAAGGTGTACATCATTTCGGGCCCGGTTGCAATCCGGGCCGGGCCGGATTCGGCGGCGGACATCGTGCGATAGCCGGTAATTTTCCCTATTCGGTTGACGACGGGTAATTCTTTCCATCGCCCTCATATGCGGGACGCGGCGGCAGCTTCTCAATCACCCTTTGGGTCTTGGGATCGAAAAACTTCGTTTTGCCTTCCCGGTAAGCATCGACGCCCAGCCGGATGGCCACCATGACACGATAGCCGAGGTCGGCGGGGAAATTCGGTGTCTTGCGAGTCCTCATGCAGGAAAAGAAATTGTCCGTGTGCACTCCGTGGGCATCTGCCGGGTCTTCGATCTCATACACCTGGTCTGGGGGAGCCGGCGGCTTCTTGCCGAGCGAACTGCCGATCAGAACTTCCTTGGAGACGATGACCTTCCCCGGACTAAACCAAATGGTGCCATTGTGGCCGTAAATCGCACTGCCGTGGAACTTACCTCCCGCCGCATTCAGCATGGAGCCCGCCAGCGAAATATAAAGATTCGGGTACTCGATCTGCGTGGCGTACGCGTCCGGCACTTCGCGATCCTTCTGCATGTAGATGCCGCCAGCCGCGGTCACGCTGGTGGGGAACTCCGCACCGGTAATGAACGCCAATGGCCCGAGAGTGTGATAGAAAAGGTCGGTCGCGATTCCGCCGGAATAATCCCAATACTTCCGCCAGCGGAAATAGCGGTCTGCGCTAAAGGGCCTCTTCGGCGCGGTGCCCAGCCAACGGCTCCAATCGATGGTTTCCGGACCGCCCTCCGCGTCGACATGGTAGTAGTTCCATTCCCCATTGATCGAATTGCGGGAACTGGTGCCTTGCGCCCAAATGACTTGCCCAATCGCTCCCGCCTCCACCAAATCCCTCGCCTTCCGGTTGTGAGGCGTCGACAGATGCTGGCTGCCGACCTGCAGAACGCGATTGTATTTCGCGGTCGCCTCCGCCACCAAGCGCGCTTCTTCGATGGTGTAGGTCATCGGCTTTTGCAGGTATACATCTTTGCCTGCCGCCAGCGCGTCCAGCGCGATCTGACCATGCCAGTGATCCGGTACCGCAATCACGACGGCATCCACATCGTTGCGGGCGAGAAGCTCGCGGTAGTCATGATGCACGTCTTTGCCGGTGAGCCGCGCCGCGTCCCTCGCCTTATCTTTGCGCAGTTTGTAGACGTCGCTGACGGCTACCACCTGAATATCCTTCCTGGTCTCGCTTTGATTCACAAACGCGCGCAGGTGCGATCCACCCATGCCGCCGACGCCGATACTGGCGACGTTGATGCGGTCATTCGCGCCGACAACCCGGGAAGCCGAGCGCGCAGGCACGCTGGGTTTCATGGACTTTATCGCTTTTCCCGAGGCAGTCGCAACGCTCCCGAGAGCAGTTGCGGCCAGCGGAGCGCGGCTCAGAAAATCGCGCCGCGTAGGCGTTTTACGGTCGCTCATATATGTTCCTCTTTCTCCTGGTCACGTCTTACCGGCATCTGCTCGATTGCGAGAGACCCGCCGAACGTAATCTAACACCTTTGGAGAGTCCGGCGCCACGCTTCATGGTCAGTATGAGGTGGGGTGCTGCCCTCACTTCTCTAGCGCGTCGGTTAACACTTGAGCCGCATGCACCTGCGGGCCTTCATCCGCTACTGAAACAGCCAGAATGCGGATCTTGTCGTTGTTCGGCAGCGTCAGCGTCTTGGCATTCGCCGGCGCATCAATTGCGTAAACGAACAAATAAGAGTAGGCGTAGGCCTCATTGGCGCCGGCCGCCGTGTGGCGATGCGAGGCGAACCAGGCCACGGGCGCAGGCTTAATATAGCCCGGCGTCAGGCCCACCATTTCGCCATAAGGGTCGGTCCGCACGCTCCTGCCTGAGCCCGGTGTCTCACGGCCAGGCACTTCCTTGCTCTTCCAGATTCGGTTATCCCACTGCCCCACATAGCCGCCCCAATTCTGGACAGTCAGGTCGATGGATTTGTCGCCGAGGCGGAATGTGGCCTTCTGGTCGCCATCCGCCGAGGCCGCAAGCAGGTAAACCCGGTTGAACTTCGCAGCCGGCAGAGAAATAATCTGACCCCGCGCCACTACCGCGTCGGGACCTTTGGGGGGAGCAAGGTTGAAGCGGACTCCGCCGAAGGTTAGCTGAAGCGGCAGCATCTCCGCCGGAATGGCGCGGCCAGCAGAATCGAAGCCGCCCGCTGATTTAGACCCATCGCCGCTCGCGACAGCAAGATCGTAGGCCAGCTTGACCGGCTGCGACTGCACCGCAGGAGCCTTCGCCGATGCCGCGCCGAGCTTCAGTGCAAACGTGCGAGGTTGGAACGCCGTAAACGACGTCACCATTTCGCCATTGGCGACAGTGGCTGGACCCACGGGCTCTTCGGCGCCGTTGACCTCGCGCGCGGCGGTGATGGGAGCGGCAAAGCTGATGCGCACGTTCTCGGCCGGTTTGCCGTCAAGTTCCACAAGCCGGACGATGACTTCATCGCCCTGCTCGGCTTTCTTGAGAGCCAGCACACGCGTCCGGCTGTTGCTGACACGCAGCAGGGAGAAGCTCTGGCCCAGACTTCCCGAATGTTTCGGAGTCTCGAAGGCGATGAGGGGCTGGTTGAGACGCTGTGCCTGCCAATCAGTTTGCGCCTGGCGCCAGCCGCCGGCGTGCGAGGCCAAGCCGTACACGAACTCATGGTGGCCCCAATCCTGCGTGGATTGGTCGGCGTAGTCTTTACCGTTGCCGGTCCCGATGCCGGGTGTCCGGAGAAGGGTCAGATTTAGGGTGTTGTCGTCGGGCTTGTCGGAAGCGTTCTTGCAGTCGGAAAGCACGGTCACGCCGAAAGCTCCCGCTTTGTCGGTGAGATCGAACCACTGATGGGAAACAACTTCGAACTTGTGATCGTCGTTGTTGCCCCGCTCGATGGCGCCGATGTCCAAGTTGTAAGTAGCCACGGAATTAGACGCCGTCAGCGGGAAGGTGGCCTTGAGGTTGGCCCCGCTGGTCTTCCAGTCGATTACGTTGCCGAACTCTACGCGATTACCGGCATCACCGGCCGACAAGCGGATGGTTTGCGCGAACCGGGAGCCTTCCGTCTCCCGTGTGACCTCGAGCGCGATGCGCGCCGGACCGTCTTCCACAATCCGGATCTTGGCCGGCCCTCCCACATAATTGCGTGGCGGCAGTTTCTGATCCGCCCAATCCATGTTCCAAGCGGGCCAGTCCACCGGCTTGTCCGTCTTGATGGCCAGACGCGCTGGGGCGGACAGGAGTTCTTTATTAAGGGTCTTGTCGAAGATGCTGCTCAGGTCGCCGTTCTGGTTCACCTTGACGACATAGCGGGCATTTTCGAGGGACGATTGCGTCACTTTGAGCGTCGAAGGCGCGGGCGCTTGGGCGGCCCGTACATCGTAGACTGCGTAGCCAACCGACGGCACTTTGGCCAGGAACAGCACCTTGCCGCCTGCCATTTGCGCGGCCACTTCCTTACCATCGGGCCCGAAGACGCGAACAGCCTTCGGCGCGCCGTTGGGGAAGGACACCGCAGCTTCGACCACATCTTCCCGCGGGATGCTCAAAGGGTTGTAGACCACCAGAGCCGTCCCCTTGGTCTGGGTGTTCAGCGCGGACGCAACCGCGTCGGTGGCGCTCGTCAGCACCGCGGCGAACTGGTTCAGTGACAGCACCTGGTCGTTCCAGGCGAACTCGTTCGCCTTGGGGGTCGAGGTGCCGGGAATGATGTCGTGGAATTGCGAGCCCATGACGAGCGTCCAGGCGTTGTTCATCCGCTCGAGCGGATAGGGCCGCCCACCCAGCCATTCGGCGGCTATGGAGCCCCGCTCGGCGGCATCGGCGAGCAGTTCGTTCTTGCGGTTCCAGCGCTTCAGGTAGGCCTGGGACGTGAGGGACCCGGCGGAATGCTCGATTAGTTCCAGATCACCCCGGTAGCGCGGCAAGCGAGCTGCCTGTTCAGGCTTGAGATCGAGGAACATCTGCTCCGCGCTGGTCTGGAGCACGGCCAGCGGACCGTCGCCTACTCTGACCTCCGGACCGGGCGCGGGTGGAGCCTGGCCTGGCTGGCCCCCCCGAGATCGTGGTGCTGGAATCACCGTCAGGCTCTTCGTTAGAATGGCCTCCATCAGCTTCACGGAACTTTCGCGGGGGGCGCCGCCGACGTCGCCTACGCCGTAATAGCGGTAATCGACGAACACGCCGCTTTTCTCGCCGTTGTTCTGAGCACGCTGGGGCCAGTCCGGTGGCAGATTCCTCGTGCCCGCGGCGGGCGGAGCCGGACTCTTGGTAATATCCCCGGTTACATCGCCGTTATAATCCGAGGCATTCAGCGCACCAATCACGCCATGGCCGTCGAGACCCTCCCAAAAGCCCACATTGAACGGGATGCCGGACGGAGTATTTTGCGGCGAACCCGGGCCGCCGACCCGCGATCCCGAACGCCACGACAACTTCTGAGTGGAGAACCCTTTGAGGCCGGCATGGGAGAGGATACTGGGCAGTGAGGCGGGGAAGCCGAAACAGTCCGGCAACATGTATTCCGCGCTGGTCCTGCCAAGCTCGCGGCGGAAATACTGCTTGCCGTAGAGCACCTGCCGGATGACCGATTCGGCCGAGGGCGAGTTGACATCGTTCTCTTCCATGCTCGACCCCGACGGGAACCATCGACCCGCAGCCACGTATCCCTTGACCTTCGCGTAATCGGCCGGGTAGTATTCCTTCATCATCCGATACCGATTGGCCCCGCTGAAGTTAAAAATGTAGTGCGGATACTTCTCAAACAGCGAAAAATTATCCCGCATGGTATTTGGGATGTACTCGTTGATGGTCCGCGGGTATTCCCATCGCCACTGCGTATCCAGGTGAGCGTAGGGCACTACGTACAGGGTCGGCTGCTTCGCAAAACTCGGCGTTGCAGCAGGTGGTGTCTGGCTCAATCCGACGTTAAGCACGACCAGAGAAACCAACAAGGGCAAAGACAAACGCTTCAGACTTCGTCGCATGAAGACAATCCTTCCTTTAGCTCGCATTCAAAGGGCGGGCGAAACCACTGCACAAGCCGCTCTCGTCCCAAGAACAGAACCTCGACCCATATACTAACCTGCTTCAGTTTCAGACCTGAATCTACTGAAGTCGAGTTGTGGTTATAATACCGGATCTAGTCGAGACTCGCATGGTTGAGATGGACTAGGGAATTCTCGGCCTTGACCTGGCGAGCCTGTGGCGGGTCGGTTCAGAACGCGAAATGCAGCCTCAAAGGAGACATTTAGAGGAAGGCGAATTCCGCCCGACGCCTGTTTTTCAGCACCCTGTCAGCGTTTGCTTCGACGCCGGTGATCCGTTGCCGCGTCTCTGTTCGATCTTCGCTGCATGCCAGAGGTCACTGCCGCTTGTCGCTCGCCACGATGTTTAAGCCACTGAAGTCGCATATCCCGCTCATCGCCGCAATTGTTACCGATCGGCGATTGCCTCTTCTTTGGGCGCGGGCGCTATGCCGGTCTTGAAGAACTCCTGGACCCAGGCGTTCACGCGAGCCTTCTGAGCCGGCGCAATGCTGTGGCCTGTCGCCAGTTGCAGCGTGAGCGTCTTTTCGGCCGAGACAGAGTTATAAGCCGAATAAGTCGTGGTCGGCATGCATGACTCATCGTTGTAACCCCACGAGTATATTCCGGGGACCCTCACTCGCTTGGCGAAATTGACCACATCGTAGTAGCCTGCTGTGTCCAGCTTGTCCTTGGTGCGGTTGATCGGATTGCGGAAGATGTGCGGCCATCCGCCAACACGGCCGTGGGCGTAGCCAGACATATCGGAGAGCGCCGGATGGAACGCCGCCAGCGCCTTAACCCGCGGATCCAGCGCGGCTGTGATGATGGACAGGGCGCCGCCCTGGCTGTCCCCCTTGACTACCACCGTCTTGCCATCCCAGTTGGGGAGCGAGGTCAGATAATCCACCGCCCGGACCATGCTCAAATAAACCCGCCGGTAATAATAGAGATCCTTGTTATCGAGGTTGAACCCCGAATAGTCATCCAAGGCTCCCGCGCGGAGATTACTGTAGAAGCTGTTGTCCAGATCGAGCGGGATACCGTGGATGCCAACGGACAGGACGATGGCGTTCTCGTGTGATTCCTGCCAGATCGTGCCGACTCCGTAGACTCCCGCGCCGGGCAAGCGCAGCATGGCCGGATACTTGCCTTCCTTCTTGGGCTCGGCAAGAATGCCGTAGAAGCGGCTGCTCCCGCCCCCGCCGGCGCCCTTTACGGTTTGGAAGCTCACCAGGTAGGCGTTGATGGCGTCGGTGGTTTTGGGACCGTAGGGCGTGCGCTGCGCATCCATGGGGATTGCCGCTAGCGCGTCTTTTCCGCGCTGCCAGAAGGCGTCGAAATCAGGCGGCTCCACAGCTGCCGGCTTGATCTTTTCCGGCGAGAAGGCCGCGGTGCCGACGGCGCGAGACGGGGTTGCGGCCGGCTGCGCGTTGGGATCGGGCGAGACCGTCGCAATCATCCGCAGGAATCCGGGCTCCTTCAGCGTGCCAGCGTCAATCCGCGCATCCTGGTCAGTGGTGGTCAGCGTGCCGCTGGAGAGAGGCTTTCCGTCTTCGGACCACTCGGGGCCCACCTTCCAACTAAGCTTCACGCCAGTCAGTCGTTCGTTATTCTGCACCACGCGAATACTGAAGGTGACGTTCTCACCGGGAAGGTACTTCCAGTCCGTGTGATCTGGCGTGACGATGACTTGCAGCCCTCTGCCGTCGCGTCCCTGCGCGTGGGCGACGCCGACAACGGCCAACAAGGCTGAAATCAGGATGCGGGAAGCTCTGTTTCTCATAATACGACCACCAGTGATACCGCCAGGTGTGGAAGGAATGGCACGCAAGCCGGAATAGGCGGAAGCGTCAGCAGGTGTTTTCCGCAGCCCGCCGTCCTTCACATTCCCTCGCGTCTCGTCCCCAAGTTTCCCTCCGTCCGCCGTTTCACCCAGCCGATAATGGCCGGGTGATTTCGACCCTGCTCGGTTACAACATGGGGGGGCGGCTCCCGATCAGTGTTGCGATTCACCCGGTTTTTCGGGAATGCCAGGCTCGTCGAGAATCTGGACGGCAGTTGCTTGGCCGAAGTTGGCCCAGTCATGCAAGACCCATACAACCTTCTTGTCCCGAGTAACTTCAACTAGTTGCACGCCTTTCTTGTCACCGGTGTCACCGCCGCGGGAGGTGATGATCGTGTTGCCATTGGCTAAGCGGGTGCAACTTTGCGAAGGGTCGTAGCGGTAGGCTTCCGGCAGGTCGCTGGGTCTGATTTCCCACACTATCTCCTTCTTCGGGTTGACTTCCTTCGTGCGATTTTCCTTCTCGTCGGTAATCAGCGTGTTGCCATTCTTGAGTCGGATGGCAGCCCAGGGTTGCCGAGTCTCGTACTTCCAGATCTCCTTGAAGTCCTTGTCATATTCGACAACCTGGCCCATCGTCAGGAAAGAAACCAGGTAGGTTCCCTTGGCAGTGTAGCGCGCGCGGCGGATCTGCCCGTGGATGCTGCTCTTGTTGGTCAGGCTCGGCGCGGGCAGGTCGTGCTCAACTTCAACGGCCTTAGTCTTGATGTTGACGACCCTGAGTTTCGGCGGCAGGCCGTTCTCGACGAACATAACCTTATCCAAGCCGATGGGTTGGCAGGTATGGATCTCGTTTCCCACGGGCGGGTCGTAGCGCCAGACAACCTTTTTATCCGGCGTCACCTCAGCGATATATGTCTGGCGGGTGAAAAGGATGTTGCCATTGGAGAGCATCCACACATCGTCGTATTCCCAACCCGAGCCTGTGGAATAGGTCCAGATGATTTTGCCCTTATTCACCAGCAGGATCTTGTTGTGACCTTCGCCCACGTAAAGCATCGGGTGCTGGGCCATGCCGTTGCCGGGTAAACCGGGCGTGACGGATTTGTCCCACTTGAGCGGTTCAACCTCGGTCTCGGTGGCGGCCAGGGCCGGCACGGTAGAGGCGGTGAAGCGATCTAGCAGGGCCATCAGCGGCGTCGCGTGGGAGGGCTTGGCGGCGGTCGCCTTTTGGCCGAACGCCGCCGAACACGCAAGGAATAGGGCGAGGCCGACTCCGAGGATAGCCAATGAGGGTAGTTTTCGATAGCGCATTTCCTTCTCCTTATTAAATGAGTCCCATAAGTCATTAGGCCGACATTGTGGCGTTGTTCCTCGACATACTTTGTCACGGAGACCCTGGCATTAGAAGTAGAACTTCGCACCCAGTTGCACACGGCGCCCGTCGCGCGCGGAGTTATACTGTCCGAAACGCGCGTTAATCTGCTTTCCGGCCGTATCGAAGCGTGCTCCCGTGTCGACTCCATTGAACTGGGCGTGGTTGAACGCGTTATACGCTTCCATGCGGAACTGGAGTCTTTTGGAGCTGTCTTTCCATAACGGAATGTTCTTGTACACCGAAAGGTCCCAGTTGTTTAGTCCGGGGCCACGAAACACATCTTTGGGCGCGGTCCCGATACCGGCGCTGGCGATTGGCATGACAATGGCCTCGGTGCGGAAGGCGCGATAGATATTCCGCTCTCCCCTCGACAGAACAGGATTGCCGCTCAGGTCAACGCGCGTGTTTACTCCGGCCCCGCCGCCTCCGGCCAGGTCCGGACCGACCAAACTGTAGCTGATGCCCGACGGATTCCCGCTGAGGAAAGTTGCAATTCCCGCGATTTCCCAGTTGTCGAGAGCGGCGCGGGTGAAGGCGTTGCTCCAGCCCTTGCTGAGCGTGGGCAGCGGGTAAGAGACATTCGCCACAAGGGTGTGGGTCCGGTCATAACCGGCTTTACCGTAGTTGCGTATTTTCGGGTCGATGAAAGGATTCACGTAATCGTTATAGTCGGTCAAATCCATGATCTTCGACCAGGTCCACGCCACGCTGTACGCCAGGTTTTGCCTGAAGCGGCGGCTGACCAGCACTTGCATGGACTGGTAATTCGAGGTGCCCGAAAATTCGTTATAGGCAACGTCCCCGAAGCTCGGCATCGGCCGCAGGAAATCGAGGGCATACGGCTTGTTTCCGCTCACGGTTGGATCGATGCTGCTGGGAAGAAAGTTGGTTCCATACCGCACCGCATTCAAATTACGCAGCTCGTGCAGGTGCCGGCCAACCGACGCGACATAGGCGACGTCGAGGACCGTCGAAAACCCGATATCCTGTTGAATACCGAAACTCCAGTTATAAACGGTGGGCGGGTTGAAGCTATTCTCAATGCCCGACACGCCGCTTGGAGTGATCGTTGCGGGGGTGGCCGCGAGATCCTTGATGGTCAGGTTGTAGAAGTTCATCATCTGATACACCGGCGGCTGAGACATGAACTGTGTGGTTTGGTCGTCAGCAAGGCGTCCCGGGAAGATGCCGAAGCCTCCCCGCAGGGCCGTTTTGCCATTGCCAAAAACGTCCAGGGAGAAACCGAAGCGAGGCGCCGCGGTAAGGCCAGGCAAGTCCATGAGGCTTTCTTTGTAGGTGCGCATCCCAGTGAAGAACTGCCCGGAACCAGCGGCATACGATCCGATGAGCACGGCCGGCACAATTTGGTTTGTAGCAGGGTTATACCCCACGCGAGGACCGCCCGGAGTTATGTAAGGCCTTACCAGCTTCGGGGCTTTGGCTGCGTCGTACAACGACGGATCGAAAGATGCCAACAGTCCGTCTTCGATCTTCGTAGGCTGGATATGATAGAGCCGCACTCCCAGATCGACCGTCAGACGCTTGGTGACCCGCCAGTTGTCCTGCACAAACCCCTCTACGCCCAGGTAGCGGGCATGTGAGTAGGGACGGGTATTCGACTCCGTGTAACTATTTATCGAGCCCAATAGCCCGTTCGAAAACGCGTAATTCGTGTCCAGCGGATTATTCGTGTTCTTACCGAAGGACACGGTTCCAAAATAGGATTGGGACCCTGACCACGCGACCGAGTTGCGCGCCACCTTTTCCACGTAAATACCGGCTTTTAGGTTATGCCTGCCCTGACTTTTCGAAATGTTATTCGTGAATGCCCATACGTTGTTGGTGCCGCTGAAGGGGAAGCGCGAATCCCAGTTGATGCTGGGCGCATTCTGCACTCCTCCGTACGAAGCATTCGGAAGTACGTTGTATATGTTGTTCTCGGGGTGGAACTGGGGAAAATTGACGCCCAGCTTGGTACGGTCGGCTTTAGCCAGAGTCGCCGGGTCAGGGCGAGTGTACTGCTTAAAGCTATTTACTCCAAAGCTCGTTTCATTGACGAGCGTCGTGCTGAACGTACGGATGACCGTGCCGACAATTCCCCGCGCGGGCGATCCCCCAGACGAGCGGATGATCGGAAAACTATTTCCGCAACATATGTCGCTGGCGGAAGTGTCGATGTTCTGATGCGCCCGCACGTAGAAGATCGTCTTGCTGTCAACATTCCAGTCGGTGCGGAGCACCTCAAAGCGGTGCGGGGATTTGGTTTTGTTTTGGAAGACGCTGTTGAAGGTGTGGCTGGGATCAACCGTGTTAGGCAGCGGGAACTGGTTCAGTAGCGCCTGCCCGACTGTATCGATGCGGTTGGTTGGAATCACATTGTTGGGAAACTGCGTGCCGCCATTCAGCGGGTCGAAAATCGGAATGACTCGCCCGTTCGTATCGACGGTCTGGGAGAAATCCCCGTTCCGCTCCAGAGTTGTCGGGAATGTAAAGCGGCTCAAACCGGTAGGCGTAACGCGCGGAAGGAATTCTTGCGACCAGAAGAAGAACAGCTTATCACGGGACTTTACGAGTCCAGGGATCAGCGCCGGCCCGCCAATGAAGTAACCGGGAAAGTCGTAGCGGTATTTCGTACGCGGAAGCCCGTCCCGATTCTTGAAAAAGTCGTTCGCATTCAGCGCCTCATTCCGCTTGAAGTAGTATGCGCCTCCATGAAACGCGCTGCTGCCTGATTTGATGACGGCATTGATAGTTCCACCGTGGGAACGCCCGTACTCCGCCTGGTAGTTGGTGGTCAACACCTTGAGCTCTCCGATCGCTTCCATGCTGGGCGTCGCTTGAGAGCCGTTCTGGTTGCCCGTGTCCATGTTCGGCACGCCATCCAGGTTGAGGCTGAGGCTTTCCCCGCGGCTGCCGTTGATCCGCACGTCGCCTATACCGCCACTTGGCGAGTCCGAATTCCATAAAACGAGAATGACGCCCGGCACCGTAGCGAGCAAGGCCAGGTAGTTGCGTCCCTTGACCGGAGCCGCCAAAAGTTCGGAACTGCTCACCGATCCTGACCGCTCCGCGCTCTGCGTGGCGACTTTCGCGGCTTCGGCCGTTACGGATACCGAATCTGAAACCGCCCCCAATTGCAGTTGGATGGGGCGGAGCGCCACACGCTCTGTGGCCGTGACGACAATCCCCTGTTGCGAATACGTCTTGAATCCCGCGCTGGTGACTTTCACTGTATACTGTCCGGGCAGTAACTCCGTGAAGAGAAATACTCCCGACGAGTCCGTGGAACCCTCACGGGTTTGAGCCGTACCGGAATTGAGAAGTTCAACCTTAGTGCCCACGACAGCGCCGCCTGACGAATCGCTAACCGTACCCGAGATCTGACCTGTGATGCCTTGTCCCAGAAGCACCATTGCCTGGCAGGCAAGAAGTACGAGGACGCAGATAGGCAAACGCGCCCACGGTCGATGTTGTTGGCTTGACATTCGTTCTTAGCTCCGTTCGGAATTGTGTTACTCGAACTGGAGTTTAACAGGCAGAAAATTCTCAATCAAGGGTCCATCTGAACTACCCGGACCAATTCTCCGACACGCTCCAGAGGTATCAAGTTCGTCTGGACGTAGTTCGTCTGAACCACAGGTGAATCGGTAGAATGGGATATAATTCAATCTTGGCCGCTGCGGGAGGGCGTTTTAGCCGATGTCCGGTAGGACTGCACTAGCTACTGTCTGGGTGACGGGCGTTCTCCTCCTCACAGTGCTTGCTGGCGGAGCCTATTGGGTCCAATCACGCCGGGTTCCTGCGATTCCCACCATCGCCTTTATTCCTCCGGCTGGCGAATCAATGCTTTGGCAAGGAGAACATTTCGGCGCCACGGCTGCGGCGAAGATACTGAAATGCCGCCTCTACTGGAATGCCCCCACATCGGAGGACGATATGGCCGGCCAGGCTTCGCTGATCGACAGGGTCGGTCGCGGCAAGTACCAGGGACTCGTCCTGGCTCCCAACCACATCCTTGGGGTCCGTTCGCCATTGCGTCGCGCACTCGCCGCGGGGCTTCCAGTAGTGGTCGTTTCAGCGCCGTTGGATATTCCCGCGACCAGCAAGCTCACTTATATCGTGAATGACGACGAGAAGATGGGTGAGCTCGCGGCTGCTGAACTCGCGCGGCTCATTCATGGCAGAGGCTCCATCGCCCTCGTCGGGCTTTCGCGCCGCATGCCGGGAATTGCGCTTAGAGTCCACGGAGCCGAACGCTTTCTGGCCAGTCGATTCCCCGATATCCGCGTTGTGAGCCGGGGAACCGGAGCGAACAATACCTCTTACGCGGAAGAGTTTACCTACAGTGCGCTGGATTCGCATCCCGAGCTGAAGGCCGTTTTGAGCTTTACCGCCGGCTCCACGCGAGGCGTCCACGCTGCTCTGAAAGGCCGGTCGCAACAAAAGGTGATCAGCCTCGTCGGCTGTGAGCAGGACTTCGATCTAATGGACTACGTTAGCGCCGGAGAAATTGCAGCCGTCTTAGCGGAAGACACATATCGCATGGGCTATGAGGCCGTTGGACTCATCTCGGACTCCCTGGCGGGAAAGCCGTTGCCGTCCCCGTCCACAGTTCCTCCCCTGTTGATCACGAGGCAGAATTTCAACTCTTCCGTAGCGAGGCTCTTTGCGAGCGTCCCACGGTGACGTACTCATGAAGCGAAGCTTTTGGCGACAATTGGCTCTTTGTGCCATTGCCTTGTCCATCCTGACTGCCGGAATAATTGCCGCAAGACAGTTGTACTTCAGCCGACCCGGCTACGCTCTGCCATACTACGCCCGGTTCACGCCGGACGTGGAGGATCGCTGGACCGCTCTGGGCGGTACTTGGGAAGTGGTCGACGGCGCCATGCGCAACGATTCGAACGATCGCGGCGCCAAACTGCTCACGGGTTCGCCGAACTGGAAAGACTATATTGTGGAAGGAAATGTTCAGCTGCTGGGTGAGGGCAGCGCGGGGGTGCTGGCGCGGGTGAGTGAGGCCGAATCCGGCGAAAATTCCTTCAAGGGCTATTCCGCCGGCATCCGCGCCGGTGACAACAGCTTTGTCCTGAGCGAACACGACTTTTCCTATCACGAAGCAGCTAAAGTCCGGCTACCCGATCCGGTTCGTCCATTCCGGTGGTATCACATCAAATTGATAGTAGTTGGCTGCCGGATCACTGCCTCCGTATGGGCTGATGGAATGAGCGAAGTTAAAGCCGTGACCGCGAATGACCCGGATTGCTTTGGATCAGGCCGCATTGGCCTCAGGTCTTACGGCTCGGGTGGTGTTTGGCGGAATGTCACCGTGAAGCCGGTCGAAGCGGCCGCGGGGGCCGCCCGCGGTTATGCTGAGAACCTGCCCTTACCCCATGCGAATGGGTTCCAGACGGCGCTGCCGCAGATGCAGCCGCAAGGCAGTGAGACGCATGCGCTTCGCGAACAGACGCCACGGGTGCCGCCGCTACCTGTTCGCGCACTGCAGTACTTGCCGCCGTTTGAGTCGCCTCTGGTCTCAGTTCGTGGATCTGTGGTACTGGTCAGACCAGCGGTCTACGTGCAGGACTCCGCTGGCGGCGGCGTTGAGATTCAATCCGACAACGCACCGCCACTCAAGATTGGTGACGAGGTGGAGGTTAAGGGAGAAATCAGCCTTGATAAATTCAGTCCGGTGATGCGAAAAGCGCGATTCCGTCTGCTGAGGGAGGCTGTGCCTGTACCTCCTATCGTACTCGCAGCGTTTCAGGTCGCGGAAGGCCATTACGACAACATGTTCGTCCAAGTAGAAGGCTATCTCCGAAGTGTGTCCGTGGGGAGAGACGGCACTCTCACGATGCGTCTTGACGGAGGGGCTCAGTCGTTTCCAGCCATTCTGCCTCCGGGCCGAAGCCGCTGGCACCTCCAGCATCTGGAGTTGCAGAGCCGGCTTCGTGTGAGAGGCGTTTCAGTCGTGGACCCACGATTCAACACGGATGCCGACCCGTTCGCAATGCTGGTGCAATCGGCCGAAGATGTGGAAGTGGTGACGGGGCCGCCCTGGTGGCGGCCGTCTAAGGTAATTTTGGCGAGTCTCATGGTTCTTGGTCTGGTCTTCGCCTTCAATCATTTGTATCTGCTGGCGAAACATTGGCGCTTGCGCGCCGTTGCAGACGAGCGCGACCGTCTGGCACATGAGATTCACGATACGCTGGCGCAAAGCTTCGCCGGAATCGGTTTTCAGCTTCAGGCAATCCGTAACATCGTGCCTCGCGATGCTCCGGTTCTCGAAGATCAGGTGGACCAAGCAATATTGATGGCGCGTACCAGCCACGGGGAGGCGTGCCGCAGTTTCGCGAGCATGCAGCCGGCATCGCTCCGCCACGTCGGACTTCTCCGTGCTCTCAAAGAATGCGCTGAACGCATGGTCAAGAACGGGAATGTGTCGGTGGAAATATATGGCGAGGACGATGCTAGGGTTGTTCCACTCCATATCAAAGACACGCTATTCCGAATCGGACAGGAGGCGATTGCCAATTCAATCCGCCATGCCGACCCGGAGACCATTCGGATCAGGCTTCAACAGCGCGGAGCCTCCTTATGCCTTTCGCTAGAAGACAATGGACACGGGTTCGTCGCGGATAGCGACCACGCGGGCTTCGGTTTGCTCGGAATGCGCAAGAGAGCGGAAAGCATTTCGGCCACGCTGGTAATCAAAAGCGCTCCCGGCTCCGGCACCCGGGTCGAAGTGAAGACGGCCGTTGGATCGCGCTTCCTGGGTATGGCATGGCGTCACCGCCGCTTCAAGAACAATGGAAGTGTACCTAGTTAGGGTATGGCAAACTCAACTGGAATTCGAATTATGATTGTGGACGACCACCCCGTCGTGCGCGCGGGATTAAAGAGCATGCTGAGTACGCGGCAGGGCATAGTCGTAGTGGGCAGCGCTTCCGGCGGACTGGAGGCATTGACCCTTCTCGAGACAATTGCACCCGACGTAATTCTTATTGATTTGCGTATGCCTGGCATGAGCGGGTTAGACACGATACGCATGATCAATTTACGGCAGGATCCACCGCGAATTATCGTGTTGACAAGTTTCGATACCGATGAAGACATATTCCAATCCGTGGGCGCCGGCGCCCACGGCTATGTCCTCAAAGACACTCCTCAGGATCGGCTGATCGAGGCGATCCAAGTTGTAAATGCCAAGGGGCGCTACTTTCCAGACGACATTTCCTCCCGGCTGACCGCGCGAATGGCCAGATCAAATCTAACTCCAAGAGAGCACCAAGTTCTGCAACTCGTAGCCAAAGGCCTCACCAATAAAGAAATAGGCCGAGCCTTCGGAATCAGCGACAACACCGCTCGGAATCACGTGAACAGTATTATCGAAAAATTGGAGGTTTCGGATCGGACTGAAGCCGCAACAATCGCCATGCGCCAGGGTCTTGTCTCCCTGACAGACTAATCCTACATATCTGGCAGGCAGCGTGGGTCTTCCGCGCTGCCTCCACCGTCATCAGGAAGATAGCATTCACATTGCGTCTAATAAACGCGCGTTCCGCGGAAGGGGATCGCATGAGCGCGAAAGAGCCTCTGGTGGCAGGGCATCTTCATCCCCTCCGCTCCACGCGTGACCGCCCCTGCGCGATGCCCGAGCGGATCCGGCGTTCAATCCCCGGTCTGAACCCGCCGTACGTCCCGCCGGGAAACAGGACTATCGCGGTCCCAGGGCGAACCCAAGGTTCTGACCGTCGAAGTGAGCACGCACTGCCGCGGTGTGCTTCCATGGAGTGAGGCCTATGACTACTCGTCGCGCATTTCTCGCGTCTGCTTCCGCTCTCGGCTTCCAGACCGCCCGCTTGTCCGCGGACCCCGCGTTTGCTAGCCAGCGTCCGCCGCTGGCACAGCGCAAGTTCACCAGCCCCGCGGTGGAGGGGCGCATCGAAGAGATTAAGAGAACCATCGGCGACCCGGAATTAGGGTGGATGTTCGAGAACTGCTTCCCAAATACACTCGACACCACGGTCCGCGCTGGGGAACTGGATGGCAAGCCGGACACGTTCGTGATCACAGGCGATATCGATGCCATGTGGCTGCGCGATTCCACCGCCCAGGTGTGGCCCTACTTGCCGTTGGCCAAACAGGACCCAAAGCTGCAACGCATGTTGGCCGGCGTCATCCACCGCCAGACCCGATGCCTGCTCATCGATCCCTACGCCAACGCGTTCAACTACGGACCTACCGGCAGTCCCTGGGCGGCGGACCTGACGCACATGAAACCCGAGTTGCACGAGCGCAAGTGGGAGATCGATTCGTTGTGCTTCACTGTGCGGCTGGCTCATGGCTACTGGAAAGCGACGGGTGACGCCTCGTGCTTCGACGCTGCGTGGAAGAACGCTTCGGCGCTGATCGTGCAGACGTTGCGCGAACAGCAGCGGATGAAGGACCGCGGGCCGTACAAATTCCAGCGAAGCTCGGCGGTTTCCACCGATTCGCTGCCCCACGAAGGGTACGGAAATCCGGGCCGACCCTGCGGACTGATCCATTCCGGCTTCCGCCCCTCTGACGACGCCTGCATCTTCCCCTTCCTGATTCCTTCGAACTTCTTCGCCGTGACAGCGCTGGAGCAGTTGCGGGAGATCCACGGCACAGAGCTCCAGAATCCCGCCTTTGCGCGACAGTGCGGCGACTTTGCAGCCGAGGTGCGGGAGGCGCTAGCCCAATACGGCAAAGCCAGGCATCCGCGGCGAGGCGAAATCTACGCTTTTGAAGTCGATGGCTATGGGAGCGCGCTGCTGATGGACGATGCCGGGATGCCGGGGCTGCTGGCGATGCCTTACCTCGGGAGTGTGGCGGCCACGGATCCGGTGTATCGCAACACGCGGGCCTTCTCGCTCAGTGAGGACAATCCGTTCTTCTATCGAGGAACGGCTGCCGAGGGTCTGGGCAGTCCGCATGCCGGACTCGGGATGATCTGGCCACTGGGCATCATCGGTCGAGCCCTCACCAGCAGCGACGAAAAGGAAATTGCGGGGTGCCTGGCGGCGCTCAAGGGAACTCATGCTGGCACCGGCTTCATGCACGAAGCGTTCGACCGTAACGACGCCAAGCGTTTCACACGTAAGTGGTTCGCTTGGGCCAATACGCTGTTCGGTGAGTTGATCCTGAAGGTGGCGGCCAAGTACCCGCGGCTGTTGCGCGGCTGAAAAGTGGCAGCACTTGCGGCGTTTGAATTTTGGGAGCAAGACCGGAGCGGAACCCATACGGCGATTGCGCACCGTCCGGCGGCACTTCACCGACGTGGCGTCTATAACCGGCCAATGTCTTGTGCGAGGGGTCGAAGCGGCCAACGGAGAGCAGTATTTTTCTTTCACTCGACTGACTTTGCCGGAGAGTGAATGCCCGGCCAGCCCTCATCGTGAACTACTGAAGGGGAAGAGATTAGTTAGTGCGACCAAGTAGTTTGGTTGGCTGGCGACCAGGAACTGTCAACGCCTTCGTACTTAGACAATTCCGACTTCTTCGTAGCCGGAGGATGCCGAGCTGCCCCTGCCTTTGCCAGTCGGGTGGTTCATTATTACTATTCCTTTGCCCTTGACATGGTGGTAAAGTCGGCGTCGGCTAGGGAGCCGTAATGGAAATCCTGGAGAAGACATGAACCGAAATTTGTTTGCAGCTCTTAGCATTTTATTCCTTGTTGTTTCCTGCGCCCTCGGGGGCGGCAACAACTACAAGAACTTCGATGTTGCAAGCTACGCCCGCGTCATCGACGTGCAGGAGATGAAGGACCCCGCGTGGCTGGAGAGGAGCTGGGCAGCCGTAACGAAGTACGTAAAGTTCGACAAGATATATCTCGAGACCCACCGCGATACGGTGATGCCCGATCAGGCGACTCTGGACCACGCAAAGCGGTTCTTCGCGAGCAAGGGCGTCAAGGTCGCCGGCGGCATTACTTGGACCATCATGGAGAAGAATGGCGAAACCTACTGCTACTCGAACCCTGAACACGTCAAGCTGATGAAGAAGGTCGTCGAGTTCACGGCGAAGAACTTCGACGAGATCCTTTTGGACGATTGGTTCTTCACAAACTGCAAGTCGGACATCGAGATCGCCGCCAAAGGGAATCGAAGCTGGACCCAGTACCGGTTGGATCTCATGGATCAGACCGGACGGGAACTGATGGTCAACGCGGCTAAAGCGGTCAACCCGAAGGTCAAGGTCATCATCAAGTACCCGCAATGGTACGACCATTTTCAATCCTGCGGATTCAACCTGGAGACCCAACCGAAGTACTTCGACGGGGTCTACAGCGGCACCGAAACCCGCGACCCGGTCAACAACGCCATGCACATCCAGCAGTATCATGGCTACTCCATCTTCCGTTACCTCGATAACCTCAACCATAACAACCGTGGCGGCTGGGTAGACCAGGGCGGCAGCGAGATGCCCAACCGTTACGAAGAGCAGCTTTGGATAACGCTCTTCGCCAAGGCACCGGAAATCACGCTGTGGCCGATTGGCCGAATGTTGGCGCCCGGCTTCGACTTCAGTCAACCGTTGCGTGATGTCGCGGGAGATTCGAGGTTGGCGATGATTGCCGGCCCGGTTTTCGAAAAGGTGGATAGGTTCATAGGCAAGATGGGCAGGCCCATCGGCGTGAAGACCTACAAGCCCTTCCACTCCTACGGCGAAGATTATCTTCCAAGCTATCTGGGCATGGCCGGCATTCCGATGGATATCGTCCCGCAGTTTCCCACCGAAGCGCAGACCGTTCTGCTGACCGAGCAGGCCAGCTTTGATCCCAACATCGTCGTCAAGATCAAGAAGCAACTGACCGACGGGAAGACCGTGGTCATCACCACCGGCCTTCTCAAGGCGCTTAACGGCAAGCTGGACGACATCGTCGAACTCCAGTACACGGGCCGAACCGTATCGACGCGCGAGTTCATGGGCGGGCGCGGACCGGGCGTAAACAAGTCCGACACCGATATCCTCGTCCCGGAGATCACCTTCTTTACCAACGATTCCGGCCCTGTCATCAGCGCCTTCACTTCCGCCTCCAAGACCTCTGGGGTTCCGATCCTACACAGGGCCAAGTACGCCAAAGGCCTGTTATACGTTCTGACCGTCCCGCAGGCGCCGGGCGATCTGTACGCCTATCCGCAGCCCGTGTTGAATACACTCCGCGACGTTCTGGGCAAGGAAATGTACGTGCGCCTGGATGCGCCCAGCCGGGTCAGCTTGTTTGTCTACGACAATGACAAGTTCATCGTCGAATCGTTCCAGGAAAACCCGGTGCCGAATGCGCGCGTGATCACCGACCAGCGCATCACCAAACTGCGCGACATGCTGACCGGGCAGGTGCTGACGGGCATGCCTCAGGGCGCGACGACGGTTTTCACCACGCCGTTGGTGCCGGGCTCGTACCGCGTCTTTTCAGCGGAATAACGTCCCGTAGCCCCACGAGAGATTCTCCGGGTCGATTGTGGAAGGCCAATGTCGGTCGCAAGAGCAATCAGAGTAATGCGGCCCCGCCAATCACGTTGCTTGAGGTCTTGCGCAGGTGTCCGTCACTTCGCTGCTCTCCAGAATTGACCCAGTAGCGCTCGGCTGAAGTGACCCACCCCAGGAACAGGATTGAGAACCCGGCGTCATCATCCACGCCGCCAAGCGTGCGACCGTTTTGGCGATCGTACACGGCGGTATCATCCGCGCCGGAGGCGCGCCGTGTGGGTGAGGGATTTCGTTCTGGGGATGAGATTGGAGCTATCGTGCCGAAGCGGCACGTTGGAGTTTGTGGCGGAGGTACTGAAAGCATTCCTGGCCGACTTGCAGTTGCAGTACTTCTTCGATCACCGGCGAGAAGTATGCCAGTGAGTGAATGGTTCCCAGAGGCGCGACGCTGACGGGCCGTATGAGTCGCCGTGCCGCAGCCAGCACGAAAGCGTTCTCAACCGCTTCCAGTGGCACACCGCGTTGGTGCAGTTGAGCCGCCAGCACCCGGTCCGGACGGCGGACAACGCCGCACGTACCCGGAGTCACACGATAGGCGTCCAGAAGTCGGCGTACATAGTCTCGTTGCTCCATGTTTCAGCCCTGCGGTACGCTTAACGAGGGACAGTCAATGTTCACCGTATGGCAGTAATGCCGCACACGGCTCAGCAGCGAGTCCACCATCGATTTGTTGCCGAGAAAGTTCGCCTCTTCGCTGTTTGGTGTGGGTTGGGGTGAAAGCAGCGGGGGCGATTCCGACGGAATTTGACCAGTGGGCAAAGCGCCGGTACCGACCAGCGGGAGGCGCTGCGACCGCCTCAAGCCCCTTGGTCTTTGTCTTTGTTTTGGAGTTTCTTTCATAGAATGGTTTTGGTTTGAAACCCGACCTGTCTACGCATGACTGCGGTGCCCAAGGCTGCCAGATTAGGCCTCGGATGGCTGTCGGACGCGGGCCATTCTTTGAATACCAGTCATACGGAATAGACCAAGGCGGAGCCTCATGCCACGCCCCAGGCTGAAAAGTGGCCCAGAGGGCGCTCCGCCGCCAAGATTGGCCCCACTGAGGGCACACCGTTTATGCTGGGGGGATGACCACTATCGCCCTCACCATCGCTGGAAGCGACCCGAGCGGGGGCGCGGGCATTCAGGCGGATCTGAAA
>JANYAH010000150.1 GCA_025361425.1 Candidatus Solibacter sp.
CAACGTGGCCGGATGGCCGGCCGCCGTGGTGCGCTGCGGCACCTCGGCAACAGGCTTGCCGATCGGCGTGCAGATTGTTGCGGCGCCGTGGCGAGAAGATATCGCGTTGGCGGTGGCCGCGCGGTTGGAGCGCGAGTTCGGAGGCTGGAAGGCGGCGGAGAAAATAGGGGGGCAGGCAGACCGGTAGTGGCTGGGAAGGGGCTCAACTTAGAGAGCTCAGCCGTGTGCCACAAGGCGACATCGGGGGAGTGTGGGCCCCCAGCTCCGCGGAATGGGCGACCAAGTGGGTCGCGATGTTGAACTTGCGCTAATATTGATTTCAGCACTGATTATCTGAAACCGAGGTCTTGCGGCTAGTGATCCGAACTATCCAGACCATTAAGAACTTTGGCGTCTTCAGCGATTTCCGATGGCCAACTGGCCTAACGGAATTCAAAAAGCGCAACCTGCTGTATGGATGGAACTACTCTGGCAAGACAACGTTATCGCGCATCTTTCGCGCCTTCGAACAGCGGCAAGCACATCCGGATTTTGCTGGGGCGCAACTCCAACTGAGAATGGATGACGGTGCCGTTCACGACTTATCCAGTCCCGACTCCGTTCCTCCGCTTCGAGTTTTCAACAGTGACTTCGTGCGCGACAACCTGAGTTTCGAAACCGGATCCGCCACGCCGATCCTGGTACTGGGTGCAGAAGATATTTCCAAGCGCGACACGCTCAAGGAGAAACTAATTGAACGAGACGCCCTTCGGACCGTAATGGCGGCGGACAGAAAGGCAAAACAAGAAAAACAATTCGCTATCGAACGAGCGCTGACCAACAGCGCCAGGGACCTGATTAAGAATCCGCTTGCCGTACCGAACTACGATAGGAAACGATTCGAGCCGAAGGTTGCTGAGTGCAAGGGTGACCCCGACAAACACATCTTAAGCGAGGATACCTTCAGAGATGTCCAAGCTGTCTATCAGTCGAGAGAAAAGAAGCCGGCCCTTCGTCCTAAGGTTGCGCGACTCTCCTCACTCTCACGCTTGGGAGACGAGACTGCGTCACTCCTGATCGCCACCGTCGCCGCAAATAATCCCATTCTCCGGCTTAAGGACGACCCCGAGGTGGAGCACTGGGTTGACGAAGGGCGACGGTTGCACGATCAACAAACCGTGTGCCAGTTTTGCGGTCAAGTGCTTCCACCCGATTTACTGAGCCGTCTCCGACAACACTTCTCAGCCGAATACGAGAACCTAAAGGCAGCGACGCGCGAGCTTGCTGCGACACTCCGAAAGGCCGGAGAGGAGAGGGTAGAGTGTGACCATAAGTCAGACTTCTATCCTGAGTTCGGGGAGCGATTCGCGGAGGAGAAGAAGCGGCTGGATGTTCTAATTGACGCCCGTACTTCCGCCCTGCTCCTGCTGGCTGACGCCCTGGATAGAAAACAAACCAGAGCCTTCTCGAGCGTTGATTGCCCTGAAGTAGAGGACAGTGGCGCCGCGATCGCTTCGGCCGTTGACGCAATAAACGCGTTCATTTCTGACCATAACAAGCGGACGGAAGCTTTCGAACAGCGGCGGGCTGACACCTTTGGACAAATCGAACGACATTACGCGGCACTGTTTGTTCGCGATCACGAATACGTGAAGCGGCTAGAAGAGATGGAGAGTCTGGACAAGGCCATCGGCTTACAGACCGAGCAGGTCGGTGACTTGACTGAGCAAATTCGTCGGCTTGAAGAATCCCTCTCCCAAGACGCGAAAGGCGCACAGCGAATCAACGAGCTACTTGCGGCATACTTTGGAAAGGCCGATCTCCGTATCGACGTTTCAGTGGACAAACGATTTGAGATCATTAGGGGCAATGCTGTTGCGAAGAACCTGAGCGAAGGCGAAAAGACTGCGATCGCCTTTGCCTATTTCATAACTCGTGTTCACGATGGGCGGGTACCTTTGTCGGAGAGTACGGTGGTTGTCGATGATCCAGTGTCCAGCTTGGACGCGAACCATCTGTTCAACACCTATGCACTCGTAAAGACTCGGCTAGCTGGCTGCCGCCAGCTGTTCGTGCTCACGCACAGCTTCGAGTTCTATAACCTGTTAAAGGAATGGGTGTTCGAGGACGAAAAGAAGAAGGATAAGCCGCAGAACGACTGGAAGACATGGAGCGTCCTCCTTGTGCGGCGCGTAGACAACGAGACGGCAGTCATTGAGGAAATACCGAGTGAACTCCTTACCTTCAAATCGGAATACCATTACCTCTTCTCCAAGCTCTACCGCCTCGATAGCGCGGGCTCTTATTTCGATGACCTGCTGAGCCTCCCGAACGTCATCCGGAGGTTTATGGAAGCCTTTGGGGGTATTATGATTCCGCTGTCCACCGGGTTGCACAAAAAAATGGAGCGCCTGTTCTCGAACGAAATCGAGCGTGAACGCGTTTGGAAGTTCATAAACCACTATTCGCACAACACGACAATAACGCGGTCACTGACAATTCCGGACACAAGCGAGTGTAAGGCTGTCGTTGAAGCGTGTCTGAAGGCGGTTAAGAATTGGAACGCGCAGTATTTCGCGGACCTGGTATCGGAAGTGAACCCAGAGGAAAAGCGCGATGAAGTTGAACGGGGTCTCATTAGCTTCGCTATTCCTGCGTGACGGTCGTTTCGTAGGGAGACTCGTAACGTCCACCGCGCGGAATGCCCTGGCTCCAAGGTGGCTCCGTTAATCGAGCCGGGGAGCAGACCTCCAAAAATTGTGAGACTTGCCACCGCTTCCAATCCTACGCCTTAGACTCCAAATTCTGCGTCCGCAATCTAGGCGCCGATTCCCGATGGAAGCCATCGGTGGGTTGTGGGACATGCACGCTGAGTGGGGAAACGCGCAAGGGTCGAAGATTCACTTGGCTGCGTAGCCGCCTCGCGAAACTGCCCGGCGTCGGCACGGCACACTCCCTCCAAATGGCCTTGTGGGAAGCGTCCGACCCACTTTGGTCGGATCGTCGGTCGCTCGGAAACTGCCACAAGCGTCGATGTGGGAAATGACAACTGGTCTGCGTGCGGCCTGAAACTGAGCCACTTGACGCAGTGTTCCGGCGAGTGATCAGGGGGCGGACGCCGCCGCCAGTTGGCAGCGTGTTACGCCCGCCTTCGTCATTCAAAGCCTTCGAACGCCTGGTTGACAATGCCTTCGAGCAAAAGCACTTCGTCGTCGCGCAGTTTCTGGAACTCGCCCTCCCGGCGCTTCCGGGACAGAGTGCCATTGTTATGTCTGATGAACATCACCAGATTGTCAGCGACCCGGTCCGGCATTTCGACAGCATCCATGATGCGCCGGGTGGCTTCGTCGTGACGACGCAAATAGTCGATCTCGCGCGGAAGATCCCGCTCCACCGTGCGGCTGACGCAGGCATACAGAAACTCCGCCTCGGCCGTGCAGTCGAAATAACGGTAGAGATCGGCGGTTTCGTTGCGCACTTCGACATTGCGCTCTGGGGTGGCCCGCCACTCGATAAATGGCATCAGCGGGGCAGAATGGGCCTGCAGGGTGGTGCGGTAGTCATCGATGCGGTCGAGCATGACTGACGAAACCGGGAACACCATCCCCGGTGGCGTGAATTTGCGTTCGGCGAGGACGTGATGGATCAGGCAGCGGTGCATACGCCCGTTGCCGTCCTGAAAGGGATGGACATAGACGAAGCCGAAGGCGGTGGCCGCCGCCTTCAGCACGGGGTCAACGCCGTCGTCGCACATGCGACGATTCGCCTCCAGCAAGCCGCCCATGAGACCGTCCAGATCAGCGGGTCGCGCGCCGATGAATTCCGGGAGCGGATCGCCATGGTGGTCCCGTTGGCCCAGGAAGACGCCGTCGGGACGTAAGCCCGCGCGCACGAATCGCGTGTCCTCAATGAGGACGCGCTGCAGGCGAATGATCTCATCGAGCGTGAGCGGGTTCTTCCCGGCTTCGAGGACGGCGCGACCCCATCGTTCCAGCCGGTTGCGCGGCGGACGCTGACCCTCGATCTCGAAGCTGGCCTGGCTGTCGGCCAGCAGCATGAAGCTGGCGGCGCGCGCAACCAGATGGGCGCCGGTGCGCCCGACGGTTTCCCGCGCCTTGGCGGAAAGGCCGAGTGCCAGGAATTCCGAGAGGGTCTTGGTGCGGCGGATGACGGGACAAAAGCGTCCGGTGCCCAGGAGATTATCGCGCACGCGATGCCGCTTCGAGAGACGCGGCTTGCCCGTGAAATACGCTTTGGGGTCGAGAAGATCGATGGCGGCAGTGCTGGGCGCGTCGTCCACGCCAAGGGTGCGGCCCGTCATCACTTCATAGAGATACCACGCGCGCCGCACTAAAATACCGGTGGGCGCGGCACGGACGATGGCCTCGACCTCGGCCTGCGGCGCGGCTTCGAAGAGCCGCTTCAAAATCAGGAGATCCAGGTGCTCGTGGCGGAGCGCGAACGCAAGGTGATCGGCAAAAGTATCACCGGGCCAGTAGCGTTTATCAAAGACGGTCCACGCTTCCTCGTCCCGATGGCTGCCGCGAACATGCTGCTCCGAGACACAGCCCGGCCGCCGGACCGGAACCGGAAGGGCGAAGGCGTGGACCAACGCAGCCCAACCGGCCAGCCTGGTGCCGCCGGGGATGATCTTCTCCTGGAAGATCGCGGTTAAAGCCGGTTCAAGTCTCATCGGTCGAAAAACCTTTTACCTGGTCGAAAACAGGTACATATGTCAGTATACCGTCGAAAATAGACTCGGACAATTTGGCGGGCCCGTCCGTCCTGCGCTCGGAGGCACAAGGCGAAGTATTATACCACCTACTTTCTGGGGAGGAGGCCGCGAGTTTCGTCTACCGTGAGGAACTGGTCGGCGGGCACATTGGCGAATTGCTGGCGGATGCCGCTGGGCCACTCCACTTCCAGCGACACGGCCACGGCTTTCCCCAGGCCGAAGGTCGACGCCAGGTCGCTGGCCGAACAGTAGCTGGAGCCGCTGCGCACCATATTCCACTGCTTCCCGGCCGCGCCCTGTATGCGCACCACGGCGCCGATGCCGTCGCGATTCGACTTCGTCCCGGACAGCCGCACATTCAGCCAGTGGTTGCGGTTGCCGCCGTCATTGCGATACAGGTACGCGGGACCGTGATTGGTCGAAATCAGAATATCCAGATCGCCGTCGCGGTCGAAATCCGCATAGGCGGCGCCGCGCGCCACAATCGGACGGTTGAACGCGGCGTTCATCTGCGCGCTGACATTCTCGAACTTGTGATTGCCCAAATTGCGAAAGAGCAACGGCGCCTGCCGGTAACTCACCTTGGGTTGCACCTGCCCGATCTCTTCCTCGATATGGCCGTTGGCGGCGAAGATATCGGGAGTCCCGTCCAGATCGTAATCGAAGAAGAACACGCCGAAGCTGAGCGAAAGCAAGCTGGCGCGGCCCACCGAGGAGGAGGGCGCTTCATCCACAAAGAGCCCGTTCCCTTCGTTGTGATACAGGCCCAGCATCTGGTTGGAGAAGTTGCCGACTAACAAGTGCGGCCGGCCGCTGCCGTCATAATCGGCGGCATCCGCGCCCATGGCGCCGCGCGCCACGCCGTCTTCCCCATAGGCCACGCCGGCCGCCATACCGCTTTCCACAAAGCCGCCTTTCCCGGTGTTGCGATACAGTTTGTTGGGCTGCGTATCGTTGGACACGAAAAGGTCCGGCCACCCGTCGCCGTTATAGTCCAGCACGGTCACGCCCAGCGATTTGCTGGTGGGGTCGCCCACACCGGCGGCCTCGGCAACGTCCTCGAAACGCCCGCCGCCCAGATTGTGATACAGCCGCGACCGCGTACCTTTGTAGGATTCCGGCGTGCAATAGGATTTAATGGCGCCGTCGAGCGAGCACCACAGGTCGTTCTTGGGCGCCCACTGCACATAGTTGGCGACGAACAGGTCCAGCTTGCCGTCGCGGTCGTAATCCAGCCACGCGGCGCTGGTGCCGAAATTCGCATTCCGGATGCCGGCGGCTTTCGTAACATCGGCGAACTTGCCGTTGCCCAGATTGTGGAACAGGCGGTCGCCCTCCAGCGCCGTGATGTACACGTCTTCGCGGCCGTCATTATCATAGTCCGCGATGGCCACTCCCATGCCGTACATCTCCACGTCCAGGCCGCTACCCGCGGTAATGTCCGTGAAGGTGCCGTTGTGATTGTTGCGATAGAGCGCCGGCAGGGACCGGCGTCCGCGCGGCGTCCAATCCTTGCTGTTGATCAGCAGAATGTCCGGCCAGCCGTCGCCATCGGCATCGAAAAATGCGCACCCCGATCCCAGGGTCTCGGGCAGATACTTCTTGCCCGCGCGGCCGCTGTTGTGGACGAAGCGGATGCCGGCCTGCGCCGTCACGTCGGTGAACGCCGGTCCCGTGTAGGGAGCCGTGGCCGGGATGAGAAGGCCGGCCGCGGCCAGCGCACAGAGAACCCACGCACCCATCCACTTCATGGCAAGGTCCCCTTCACGGCGCTTTCGTGTTCGTGGACCGGCTGGCGCTCGTTGTTGTCTTCCGGCTTCTGCCTGCGCCGCCGCTCCGTAATCGATTGCGACGCTTCGTCCGCCTTAAAGCGGCGGAAGAGCAGTTCCTCGCGCCTGGCCGCCGCCGCATCGCCGAGGCCGCGGTAGCAGAGCATCAGCGTGTAATGCATCTGCACATCCTCGGGGTCCACGCCGGCGACCTGCCGCAGCACCACCACCGCCCCGGCGTAATCCCGTTTCAAAAACAACAACCGGCCGATCTGGTTCAGCACTACGCGGTCCCGCGGGTATTTGGCGCGGGTCTTCTCCAGGGATTTCAAGGCGCCATCGTAATCTCCATCCGCCTTTTGAACGGCGGCGTTGAAAAACCAGATGCGGCCCAACTCCGGATTGAGCGCCAGCGCCTTGGCGATATACGGTTTGGCGGCGTCGGTCTCGCCTTCCTGAATCAGCGCGCGCGCCACGTTGAGCCAACCATCGGCGTACTCCGGTTCGGCTTCGGTGGTCTTGCGGAAGGCGTACTCCGCGCCCTTCAGATCGCCCTGCAAGAGCAGTCCGATGCCCCAATCGTTCCAGCGCTCCCGATCCTGCTTGCGGACTACGGGCGTCCAGGTACTCTCGCCGAGCGGTATGGCCGCATGGGCCTCGGCAAGCGTCACAATCGGCAGATCCGGAATGCGGTCGCGGATCTTACCGGAGACGTTCGCCGGAATCGAAGCCGGGTTGAATGAATATTCCAACGCGTTGCGGTCGCGCGTCAACAGTGCCGGGTCCTGTCCCGGCTTGGGCTCTCCGGCATAAGCGAACTGCGTGTAATACCGCGAGAACTTGCGGTAGTTTAACTTCGCGGTGAATTGGATGGGCCCCTTGGCGTCGCGCGGGACGGGCACGCGGAAGTGCGCCACGTCCGCCGCGCCCGGCGGAATCAGCCGCACATACAAAACGCTGCGCGCCTGGAAGGCGTTGCGCTTATCGATCGGGTTGCCGTCGCCGTCCAGTTGGTAGGAACGGTAGAAGTGCGCCCCCGGTTCCACCGGCCCCTTGCCATCCTCGGTGACGCTGCCGCTCCAGAACACGATGCGCCCGGTGGCGTCCTTGGCCTGCAACTCCAGCCAGACATCGAACGCGTCCACCGTCCCGCCCGGAAAGAAGTGACCGATCTTGCGCGTCCGCACCACCACATCGACGCGCGCCGTACTCCCCGGATTCAGCGCGCTGCCCGCCACCCCCACGGGCGCCGACACCTTGCCCACCTCGCGAATCACGGTGGCCCCGCTCTGCTCGGCCTCTTCCCCGACGGCGAACGTGGACATGGCCTGCACGGTCTCGCTGCGCCGTTGCATGGCGGTCTGCCCCGCGCTGTCGCCGGCCGGCGAGACGGCGAAGATGTCCACCGTGATGAAGCCGGACTTCAAGAATTGCTCGGTGGCGCGCAGTTGCGCTTCGTCCCGATTGGCCTGCGGCACCGCCATATTCGCGGCGGGAAAGCGATGCGAATGGACTTTGCCCGCGCGGTTGCCCGGATCCAAAGACGCCACCAGCGGCATGTGGCAATCCGAGCAGGCCGAAGTCTTGGCCGGATAGTAGAAGGAGCGCGCGCCCTGTCCGGAAACGCCGCTTGCCTGCCAGTTATCGTAATCGTTGAACCCCCGCACCCAGCGGTAGCTATTGACCGGAACATCCAGGTGCACCTTGTGGCAGGACGCGCAATACTCCGCCGATTGCTCCCGCATGAACGGTTTCATGAAGGTGGCCTTGTGCGGCTTGGGGTTGAGATAGGTCAGGAAATAGTCGATGGCCCGGATGTACGTATTCTTGCTGGAGGCCAGTTCGTGGAGCGGCGGATATTCCACCGTGAAATCGCCGTTCCCCATACTGCTACCCACGTGCACGATGGCGTGGCACGACATGCACCCGAGGCCGGCGTGCGCTTCGGGCGTGTCGATCTGCTCCTTGATCGGCCGGTCGAACCTTCCGTTGAAGAAGACCGCGTGATCGTGACAGCCCGCGCACCACTTGCTGGGGCGTGTCCCCACCACGTCCTGCATGTACTCGATGGACTTCCGGTAGAACTGATTGTTGAACGAGGCGAAGTGGTGCATGGAGCCTTTCCACTGGTCGTAGATGTCCTTATGGCAGGCGCCACAGGCCTCCGAATCCATGAAAAAGTTAGACGGGATGATGCCGCCGGTATTGGTTTGCGCCGACGATGGCGCAAACGGGGAGTGCGCGCCGCCGCCCTCCTGGTCCATGGAAATCGGCGCCACCAGAGGGTTCTGTATGCGGTCGTTGGGGTCTGGCCGCACTCTCTGGTAAAGCGCGCTGCCCGCCGGCAGCAGTACCAGCGAGGCGGCGGCCGCGACGAAAGCCATCCGCCAGGCACGCGGGCTGGCGGAGCGGAAAAGGCGCAGGCCAATTGTCGCCACGGCAATCGCGGCCAGCAGAATGTGCAGCCAGAGCGCCCAGCGGTGATCCATCGTGTTGCCGCGCACCGCCAGATATAGCGCCGGCAGTCCCGCGAGCAGAAACGCGCCGCACTCCACCGGATACCGCCGCACCCACAACGCGGCGAACACCATCAGCGCCAGCCCGAGCCCCAGGTGCAACACCACGTTGCCCATATAGAAAATGCTGGGCTGGGCGAACGCCGCGATGTAGGCGCTGTTGACAATCAGCACTCCCAGAGCGATCAGTGGGACAGACCATCGCCTTTGGTGGTCTGTCATGCCTCGCCAGATTACCTTGGCCCTCACTTGTGTACGCCCCCCTCACTGGAATCGAAGACAGACGACAAATAGCGATCGTCTGTCCCACCTTGTCCCACATTCTACTCCCCCAGTCGCCGTATCAGGCGCAGCGCCGGGCGCGTATTGTACTCGCGCTGGTATTGCGTGTGCTCCGCATCGTCTGGAAAGTGTTCGCCCGCCGGGTACGGGTAGCGGCTCATGGAATGGAATGGCAGCGGCAATACGGATTGCGAAAATGCCGTATTGGCGTCGGCATCCTTGGCCCAGCCATCCACCAGCAGCAGAAAATCGCGCTTCCATCCTAGCGGAAGTTCCGGCAAACCCGCGGCGCGGAAACGCAATTGCACTTCGTCGCCGGAACCCAGAATCACCATGTGGTCGTCCGCCTCCGCCAGCAATTTCTCCACCGCGCCGTATCGCGTGTAATTTCCCGCGGTGGGGTTCCACATGGCAGTGGCGCTGGCACGGGCGTAATCGAATTCCTCCGGCTGCTTGCGTTCGGGATGGATGGCGACCTTGGAGAAACCGCGGAAGTGGAGGTCCGCCGCGACCATCTCCACGGCGGTGAGCCGTGCCGCCGGCGGCGCGCTGCTTTCGATGAGAAATATTTCGTCCCAGTAGACGCAGAGATTGGTCACAATCCGCACCTCACGCGACGCCGAGAGAAACTTGCCGCTCAAATCCACCGCGATCGTCTTCGGCTTACCCGCCGGAATGCCCATGTCTTCCACCACGGTTTGCCAGTTGCCGGCCGCATCCTTCACTTGCAGGTAAGGGAACGTCAGGTCGTGGTGCGCCTGCGTGGCGGAGAGGAAGGTGCTGCCGTCGGCCCAGTCCACCCAGCCATTTAGTATGAGCGCCGCTTGATTGGCGGGCGCGGCATTGCCGAAATCGAGATCGAGGCGATGCATCTCCGCGGTTCCGGCCTGGTCGCGCCGGAACGAATCGGGGTACACGCGGTCGCGTTGCGCCAGGGCCGCGCGCACGTCGCCGCCGCGCTGATCGCGGGCCGTCACGGGGTAGATGCGCCCGCCGTTTTTAGCTTCCACACCGAACAATCGAAACTCCGGAAACGGCGGCGATTTGAATTTTTCGTTGGTGACCATCTCGACGCCCGCCGGGTGATCCAACGCCAACAAACGAATCTGGTCGAGGTACGACACCTCGCGCAGTTCCTCCGTCACGCGGATTTCGTATTCCCCGCTGCGCGCCTTCAACGCCTCGCCGGGAACGAAAACGTACTCGTCGTGATCCACCGGGAAGTATTGCCCATCGCCCGAACTCGCGCCCAGCGGCGCCACCCCCAGAACGTCCGTGATGAACTGGAAGCGCTCGCCGTTCCAGGTGAAGATCATGGGGCAGGAGCCGGCAAGGCGCGGGGCTTCCCTGATGGCCGCCACGCGGTTCACCGCCAGGCCGGTTTCGTTCTGGATCAGCCCGTTGGGCCAGGTGATGCGCACCGTGTCCACCTGCGTGCGCGCGCCCAGCCGGACGATTGCCGGAACACCTTCATAGGTGACTTTGCGGTAGTCCGTTCCGGCCTTCACTTCGATCTGCGCGCCCACCGCCAGCTTGGCGTTCTTCACGCCAGTGAGCGCAATCTCCAGCCAGTTGCCGTAGGCCGGAGTGACGTTGCGTCCCAGGTAGAGGACACCGTCGCTAGAGACCGACGCGCGGTCTCCCCGGCCCTTGCCCTCGAAATCCACCGGCTGGACGAAGGGGAATTCGGTGGCCGTTGGCGCGGGCTCGGCGTGAAACTTATCCTCGCGGTTGACCAGCAGCAGCCGCTGCCCGTCCGGCAAGCGCGCCGCCAGGTCTGTGCGGCCATCGTGATTCACGTCGCCGGACGCGAGACCGAACGCGCCCGCCGGCAGTTCCGCGAGGTCCTCCGCGGCATACGCCCCGCCCAGCCCATCGCGATACAGTACACCCGCGCGATCGGCATAGGACACCACCAGATCGAGCCCCTGCGTGTCCGGCTCCAGGTCGAAACGCACCGCATCCAAGGCCCGTCCGCGAGCGAAGGGGAAGCGCTTCGATTCGTCGCTAAAACCCGCCTCGCCGTTGTTGCGCAGCAGGCGGACGTCGTCGCCCACCAACAGCAGATCGGCATCGTAATCGTGATCGAAATCTACCCAAACCGCCTTGCGGAACGCGCCGCGCGCCAGTTCCGCGTGCAGTTGGAAACGCC
The DNA here is from genome assembly GCA_025361425.1 of Candidatus Solibacter sp. Taxonomy (GTDB): domain Bacteria; phylum Acidobacteriota; class Terriglobia; order Bryobacterales; family Bryobacteraceae; genus Solibacter. Next base: position 11,434 of record JANYAH010000150.1, read on the forward strand.
CGCCGGTGTTGCGATAGAGCAGTGCGGCGTGCGCCGTAACCACGCACAGGTCCGGCAAGCCATCGTTGTCGAAATCGCCGGGCGCGACGGAGACCGCGTCGCGCAAGTCCTGCAGACCGGAATCGGCCACGGCTTTCACGCCGTTGCGAAACAGCGTGACGCGCCCGCCTCCCCAAGCGATCAGGCTGGGACGGTCCCCACCATCCACCACGAGGACCGCCGTGCCCGAGGCATCGCCGCCGAACCCCGCGGCCAGTCTCTGCTCGCGATAGACCGCGGTGGCCGGCGGCGGCGCGGGCGGCGCGGGCGGCGCATCGTAGATTTCACAATAGACATTCCATTCCATGTCCTCCGGCACCGCCGCGCCTTCCTGCTGCTTCTTCAATCCCTGAAACTTTTGCAACTCGGCGGCGGCATCCGCGGGCCGGTTCGATTGGCGGTAGATGCCATACAGTTGAAAGTGCGGCGCGGCCAGGCGCGGGTTCAACTCACGCGTCCGCTCAAACTCCCTGGCCGCCGCGGCCAGATCGTTGCCTAGTTTATGCAGCGCGCCAAGCTGGTAATGCACCGCCGCGTCGTTGGGCACCAGCAGGGCCATCTGCTGGAACTGGGGCAGCGCCCGGTCAAACTCGGCCTGCTTCTTGAACGCGATCCCCAGATTGAACCACGTGTGAGGAATTTTAGGATTGAGCTTCTGCGCCTTCTCCAACTCCGCGATGCCCCCCGCCGCGTCGCCCGCGCGCAGCAGAGCGAGGCCATAATTCAGCGTTTCGCGCGCCGAGCCCGGCGCCAGATCGCGGGCTTTGCGAAACTCCTCCACCGCCTGTTTCTGCGTCGTGGGGTTCTCGTAGAAGGCTTTCCCCAGGTTGCGATAGTGCCATAGCCGGTCCTCGTCAGCCCGGCTCAAGGGAGCGGACAGCACCCATCCGATTCCACAGAGCGCGGTTGCCGCGATCACCATTACTGTACGAGTCCGCCGGAGTGGTTCCATGACAATGTCCTATGATACGCCGGGCGGCACCGTATCGAATCGGACGCGCAGGACCTTTGGGAGATGAGGCTCCTACGCCTTAGCGGAATCCTTCTCGCCGTGCTGGCAACATCCAGCCCGCGTTGAAGGTGCGGTAGAGCCGGGCAATCGCCATCGGCGTGTGAAGGGAGCATCGGAAATGCGATTGGCGGTGTGGCCGGCTGGCGGGAACGCCAGGAAGTTCCCCAATAGGAAAATCCGCAAGCGGATATTCGCCACTCCGCCGTGTACTTCGCCAATAAGCTGAGCGCGCCTCTGCTATTGAGCGTGCATCAACGCCTGGTTCGCTCGTTACCTGAAGGGCGAGCCTACTGCCACCCAAGACCCAGGCGCGGCCAATTGACCGGGCGGCGGATGGAGATTGGCTACATTGTTAGTCGCAGTATCTCCGCAAGGACGTATTGAAACGCAGGCGTAATATCATTGACCGTGGCAATCTGCAAGTAAAGTCCTTGTGGCTTGGTAGAATCATACACGGTATTACCCGAGCCCTTGATGTTCGCCAGGCGCCGCATCAGCGCTGGGTCGTCATAATCCGTGCCTTCATAACCCATGGCGTAAATCACGGGCGACAGAGTGGCATCGGAGCGAATCGCCTTTCCCGCCATATCGGTGGCATTCCAGGAGGCGAGTCCGACCTGGCAGGCATCACCCGGCGCGTTGAGGTTCAGGGCCGTGCGACTGCCACCAGCACACTGGTGCGACCAGATCCAAGACTGTTGATAGTCAAGGGCTGTATAGGGAGCAGTACCCGAGCCGAGGGTCGAGTTGCCATAGAGGTCCACCGGGGGTATCGTAAGATCGGTTGGAATCTTGCTGTCGTTCACAGTCTTATAAGCGCAGCCGCTGCTTCGCGGGCTACTGAGGATAGGTTCGGTGTTTGAATATTGGAGCCAACCGCTCACGGTGGTCCGGGTAGTATGATCGTCTTGCATCCGGGCGAATATCCCATGGCCATTCACCGAACCTCCAGAAGCAAAGCTGCCCCACTGCGCCATCCAGCCTACCATCGAGAGCGTTGAATCGCCTCCATCGGTTTTGTTGGTGCATGGGCTGGTGTTTTTGATGACGCTGCTGCCTGACTGGTTAAAGTTGGCTGAAATACCATTGGGCTGGCCATCCGTAAACAACACGATGGCATTGAGAGCACCCGGTTGATTTGCCGCCTGTAGCTCCCTATAAGCGAGCATCAGCGCTTCGGCCGTGCCAGTGTTGCTCGCTTTCTGAATGAGCGAAATCGCAGTGAGCATATTCGGAGCGGCGGCTGTGTCCGCGTCCTTGAAGGCCATATCGGGACCGACTGGCGCATTAGTCCAATCCGACGGCGGATATGCGACGATTGCGCTTCCACCAAATACCACAAGACCAAGGCGGTCGCGTCCCGATTGAAATTGATTGACAAAGTACGTTGCGCCATTTTTTAGTTCGGCGATAACGGGCGTCATGGAACTCGAGCGGTCGAGCACCAGAACCATCACGACATCCCTGCGGGAAGCGGTGCCTCTTGCGGTTATCGTTCCGCTGGAAAAACCAAGTACCCGCATAAACAGCAAGGGCACTTGTACACTGGCGGTGACCGACACAGTCCGGCGCTTGTTCGCGTTGTCCTCGGCGGCAACAATACAAGGGTTCGAGCCACAAGTTGTGTCGTTTAGATTGTAAGCGCCCCAATAGCCATTAACTCCCGCGGATCTGACGATGATGTTGGCTCTGATGAATTGGTCCGCCGTCTTCTCCGCCGTTACTTTCTGCGCCGTGAAGTTTATTCCCGATTTCAGAGATTGGGCCGCCGCGATGGCGCCTCCATCCACGGCCGATTGAAGCTTCGCCTTGACACTATACAACATGGTCGCATCGATCGCGAGCCCTACCAACGGAACCAACAAGAACGGCAACATAAGGCTAAACAGGACCAAAATACTGCCAGCCTGCCGATTCCAATTCCGCGAATTGGAAGTCACTTTGTGCCCAACATCGAGCCGATCAGAATATTGCATACGCATAGCTGCCTCCCTGGGTATAGCCTACTTGCCCCGTGCCGGAGAAAAACGCCTCTACCACATATATCGGTTGGCCGGATTGATAACCATCCGTGCCATCTTCCAGCGGCACTGGCAGCAGGTTGAATGTGGACACGGCTGTCGAGTGCGTCACGTATTTGACGATGTCGATTGTGTACTGTTTGGCCGAATTCAGATCCGCGGTGTCCGGCGCGCCGAAATTGCTCGATCGCAATCCTGAATTGCCAACCGCATAGCGCTGGGTGAACACAAATTGTCCGTAGTTCGTGCAGGCCGCGGTGTGATGCGGCGGGGTCGCGGTGTCGTGATAGGCGGCGCCGGCCATAGCGCAGACGCTGTCCCCCACGTAGGTTAGAGTCGAAAAGATAATCACACCTGTACCCGAAGTGGTTATTGTGCCGAGCTCCTGAGTCAACTTGGGGAGAATATCGACCCGGGAAGTGTCCGCAGGGTTGGTCCCCGAGAAATCGATACCGCGGCAAAACATACTTGCTCCATCCCGCGCCACTTGCGTGACCTGGAGCCCTCGAATCATTGCGGATCCAATCCACATAGTGCCGAGCAGCATGGGAACCCAGACGGGCGTAAGTAGAGTGAATTCCAACATCGCGCCGCCCCGAGTTATTCGTGTTCGATTGCGCATCGTGTTTCTCCCTACAGAGCCGGTGGTCCAGTTGGCGGAGACGCTTCCATCCGGTCCCAGCCTCTGGCGGCCATAACGATGGGACTAAGAGTGCCCAGCCCGGGCATCCTGATGGTAGGCAGGAATGTCCTCTGCGAGAGGTTTTCCACGGAGACTTGAACCAACGGGTATACCCCGTTGTGTTGCCCGTTGCCACCAACCGTGTTGCTGACATCCGTGCCATCGGGCAAGTAGAAGTGCACCTGGATATTGGCCCAGGCTGGGGCACTGCTGTTAGCCCCCAGTCTTCCGAAAGCGCTTTGCTGAACCACTGTTCTTATGGAATCCTTTTGCCCCAAAGCACCGATCGTCTGGCTGGTAACGGCGTAGCGCACACCCTGCGCGACAGCGTACTGTAACGTCGCCCGCGAGTACACCGCCCATGCAACGTCGAGGAGAAGGAACAGAAACATTAACGCCGGGAGTATCACCAGCGTGAACTCCAACATTTCCGACCCCCGCTGCTTCCGCTTGCGCGAACGAGGCTGGTTCTTCTCAGGCATCATGCTGTAAAGACGATTGGGCGGCGCATATTATTTACGAAACCGCCAATGTTTGCCAGAAGTTATCTACTAGGGCGACTCACAGTTAACTAAAGGAGACAGGTGGAATACTACTCAATCGCCATCTATATGTGGGGCAATGCGGGGAAGTAAGATCGGGTTCGATGGATCGAAGTCCCGGCAGCCCGCCGCTCACAGCGGGAATCGAGCAGGAAATCGTCGACCTTTACGAGAGGGAAGCCGGCGCCCTACTTCGTTACGCCGGCGCGTTGGCGGACAACCAGGAGACGGCCTATGATGCGCTGCAAGAGGCGTTCTTCCGTTTCTTCCTCTGCCGTTCCGCGGGCCAACAGATTCGGTCCGCGAAGGGTTGGCTGTTCCGCGTGGCCCACAACTATGTCTTGGATCAGAAGAAGGCGGGCTCCCGGAATGAAGTTGGCATTGAGTCGCTACTCAACGTGCCTTGCCCGGCGCATCGTCCGGAAGCCGATAGCCCCATCTCCGATCTGCTGCAAGGATTGCGGCGCATGGGTCTTTCGCCGAGAGAGATAGAATGCGTCCGCCTGCGGACGGAAGACTTGCGCTATGAGGAAATTGCTGGCGTGCTGGGGCTGCAAGCGGGCACAGTCGGCGCCTTACTCGCCAGGGCGCACGGAAAGATCCGGAAAGCCGTGGGCAACGGGGTCCACAAGAACCGGGATTTCGCCCAGGCGGTGGCAGGGGGAAAACGTTATGCATCCTAGGGGCGCGACCTTAGTTGCCTTTTGCGATGCGGAAGGCGGTGTAGACCGGAACCGCCGAATCGCGAAGCATCTTTCGAAATGCGAGAAGTGCCGCAATCAACTGCGGCGCATCCAGAGCGAGAAGGACAAGCTATCGGCAGGCGCTGCGATACCGGCAATGGACAGCAAGCGGGGTTTGGCCGGAATGCTGTCGGCGATAACCGCCTGGCAGGGCAGCCCGACCAGTGGGGCGGCGTCTGAATTGAAGGGCCGGCTGCGGCGGCAAATTGAGACATATTTTGGCTCCCCGGCTGTTTTGGCGGTGGAGCGCCCCGGTATCCGCGCGGAGGAATTGCTCGGAAAGGCGAGCCAGATCCTCGAGGTCTTTCTAGGGCCGAACGCGGCGGAGGCAGTGAGAGACGACGTCTTCCGCGGACTGGATTGGGCGGGGCCGGCGGGGGAGACACGCCGATGACGCGAAAGACCAGCTTAGAGGGGATCGAGTCGGCGCCCCGATGGATCGTCATGTTCCTGGGCGCATATTTAGTCGTCGATCTGCTTGTGTTTTACCTCTGGAGCGCGGCTGGCCAGGTCTTCTCGATTCAAGGAACCACCGACAGCACGTCCGCGCTGTCGGTGACCGGCATGGCCGCAGTGGATTTGTGGCTATGCCTGGTGGTATTGCGAAGCTTTCCGGCCGGCGCGCCGCTGCGACCCGCATGGATGCTGTTTACTCTAGCGGCGGCGGCACGAGCCGCGTCCGGCGTACTTGCGCAACTCCTGGGAACCAATTGGCTGCTGAACCCACTGGTGTGGGCCGGCCATGCCAGATCCGGATTGATCGAGCAGATCCGGCACTGTGCTCTGATCGCCGGTGGCCCGGTCCGGTTGGCCCTGCTGGCAGCGGCCATGCTGGCGGTGCTGCGCATAATGCGGAGATTTGGCTTCTGGGTTCGGCCCAGCGCCACCGATTGGGCGATGTCCGGCATCGTCGGCCTGTTCACTCTCTGCCGGTTCGGTGAGGCCGGCGCGGCATCGCTCGCAGGCAGGCCGATCGGCCTTGAGAATTGGATCTCGCTAGCCGGGCTCCCCATTCTGTGCGTGCTGTTCCTGGAAGCGATGCTGCTTCGCCAATCGGTAATACGCATGGGGAACGGGCTGCTCACCAGAGGCTGGGTTGCGCTGGTGTGCGGCATCCTGTTGACTGGAGCCGGCGAAGTGGCGTTGTGGGTGATCCCACACTACTCTCAAACGCTGCCGCTGGCCATGTTCGGAGCCCTCATCCAACTTCCCATAGCGGCGGCCTTCGCGCTGGTGCCCGCCTACCAGGTGGCGGCGCAACGCCGGGCAATCAAACCGGCCAGCAGCTCGCCCGAGGGTTTGGCTGCCGGCGTTCCCGCGCTGGCTCGGTAGCAGCCTTCGCCCGCACTGCTCCAAGAGAGCGCTCGCTGGCCGCCCCGTTCACCCTGTTCCCGCTCCCTTAGTAGCGCCTTAAAGCCTTCCGCGGATACCCCTCTACCGCCAAACCGTAAGGTATAGTATTGGCTTGCCCCCCTGCCAATACTGTTCTGTTGCCCCCGACGACGCTTGGGTGTCGACAGAGTTTGTGGTCGCCGTACCGCACCCCAATCCAATCGTCGCCTGCCACCTGATCGTCGCCCCGCGCCGTCACGTGGCCGCCTTCTACGACCTCGACGTCCAGGAGCAGCGCATGATGTGGGACGCCCTCGCCCAGCTCAGCCAGCGCATCACCACATCCATTGAGGTGGAAGGTTTTTATGCTGGCTTTGTCGATGCCCCGCTGGGCGATGAACTCGACTTCCACACCTACGTACACCTGGTGCCGCGGATGCCTGGCCAGAAGGTCGCGCTCCTTGCTGAAGGCGAATGGGTCGACCTGGGTTCGCAGCCATAGAACGCGGCAGAAGCCATAGAATAGGACGAATGCCGCCCGAGCCTCTGCTCGAAGTTCGCGAACTCCGCATACATCTGCTCCCTCACCGCGATATTTTGCGCGGAGTTTCCTTCGACATTCCCACGGGAACCATCGTTGGCCTCTCCGGCGATTCCGGGTCCGGCAAGACTACCCTCGCTTTGGCTCTTCTCAAGCTGCTCCCTGCCGCCCAATATCGGGTCGGCGGACAAGTGCTGCTGCGCGGCCGGGATCTGCTGGCGCTCGACGAACGCGCGCTGGAATCCGTCCGCGGCGCTGAGATCGCCATCATCTTCCAGGATCCGCTGTTGGCACTCAACCCCGTCCTGCGCATCCGCCACCAGATCGCCGAAATTCTGCGCGCCCACCACGCCGAGGGCGACCCCGGCGACCTGCTGGCACTGGCCGGCATCGCGGCGCCAGCCCGCATCCTGGCCGCCTATCCCCACGAACTTTCCGGCGGCGAACGCCAGCGCGTGACCATCGCCCAAGCACTCGCGTGCCGGCCCGCCCTCATCGTCGCCGACGAACCCTTTACATCCCTGGATGCCCCTCGCGTGGTGGAACTCGCCGCCCTCTTCCGCCGCCTGCGCGACCAATTCCGCACGTCGTTTCTGTTGATCAGCCACCACCCCGGCGTGCTCGCCGCCACCGCCGACCAGCTCCTGGTGCTCCGCGACGGCGTGGTGGCTCAGGGAGAAGTTCATGCCCGCTGACCCGCTGCTGCGTGTTCGCGATCTCTCCAAGACCTATTTCCGCCGCCGCTGGCTAGGCCCTCCCCGGCCCACCACGGCCGCCCTCTCCGCGGTCAGCTTCACCTTGGACCGGGCCCGCACATTGGCAGTGATCGGCGCCTCGGGCTCCGGCAAGAGCACCCTCGCCCGGTGCCTGACACAATTCGAAACCCCAACCGCCGGCGAGATTTTGTTCGAAGGCCGTGCGCTCTCGCCGCTCCGCCGGCTGGACATCCAACTCATCTTCCAGCAGCCCGCCACCAGCCTCAACCCGCGATTCACCGCCGCCGAAATTGTCGAGGAGCCGCTGGTGATCCAGCGCCGCGGCACGGCAGTGGAGCGCCGCGAGCGCGCCGCTTCCGCTTTGGAATTGACCGGCATCGCGCGCGCTGCCTTGGGCAAACGCGCCCACGAATTCAGCGGTGGAGAGCGCCAGCGCCTGGCCATCGCACGCGCCTTGGTGGTGGAACCCAAGCTCCTCATCCTGGACGAGTCCTTCAACGGACTCGATCCCTGGCTCGCCGCCCAGGTCGCCGGCCTTCTCAGCAGTCTCCAGGAACGCCTGGGGATCGCCTATATTCTGATTTCCCATGACCTCACGCTGGTCGCGGGGTTAGCCCACGAAATCGCCGTCATGGAGCATGGGGCCATCATCGAGCACGCCCCCACCGCCGCCCTGATGAGCCAGCCTCGCCATCCACAAACCCGTGAACTGATCGCCGCCGCCCTGGCGCTGGAAGGCCCACGCCCATGAGCCGGCATGGCGCGGCCTGTCCGCCGGGAGCCGTCGTATGAAGTACGCCGCGCGCCGCTTCCTCCACAGCCTCTTCCTGCTCGCCGGAGTCTCCGTCCTCTCCTTCCTCTTTGCCGATCTCGCGCCCGGTGATTTCTTCTCCGAAATGCGTTTGGAGCGCGGCGTGGCTGCCGGCACCGTGGATGCCCTGCGCGCCCGGCATGGTCTGGACCGCCCGCTGCCGGTGCGGTACGCCGCGTGGCTGGGTTCCATGGGGCGCGGCGAATTCGGCTACTCCCTCGCCTATAACAGCGCCGTCGGACCCCTACTGCGGCAGCGAATCCCCGGCACCCTGTTGCTCACCGCTAGCGCCACTTTCCTCGCGTGGCTCATGGCCATCCCTCTGGGCATCTGGAACGCCACGAGACGCGGCACCTGGAGCGATTCTATTTTCAAAGTTACACTTGCGATATTACTGTCGATACCCGAGCTTTTATCGGCTGTGATATTTCTTGCGATAGCCGTCGAAACCGGTTGGCTTCCGGCTGGCGGCATGCACGCTCCGGGTGCCGAATCGCAGGCGGCGGCAGATCGATTTCGCGACACTTTACGCCATCTGGTAATCCCCGTCGGCGTACTCGTCCTGGGTATGCTGCCGGTGCTGATTCGCCACGTGCGCGGGAGTGTGGCCGATTGTCTGGATTCCCCTTTCGCGCTGGCCGCCCGCGCCCACGGCATCCCCCGCCGCCGCCTGCTGTTCGGCCACGTGCTGCCCGCCGCCCTCAATCCCCTGATCAGCCTGTTCGGCTTCTCGCTCGGCACCCTGCTGAGCGCCTCATTGCTGGTGGAAGTCCTGGTCGGTTGGCCCGGCCTCGGACCACTCTTCCTGGAAGCCATCATGGCTCGCGATTTTGCCCTGGTACTGGGCGTGGTGATGAGTTCCACCAGCCTGCTCATCACCGGCAATCTGGTCGCCGACCTGCTGCTCTACCGCGCCGACCCGAGGATTCGCACGTGATGAGGATCCCCACGCGATGAAGCTTCGCCTCACCCTCGTGTTGCTGGCGGCGTTGCACGCTTTCGTCGTTTTTGCCGCCTTCTTCGCCCCGTACGATTACGCCGAACAGCATCGCGACTATCCCTTCGCCCCGCCCACCCGCGTCCACTTCACCGATGCCGCCGGCCGCTTCCACCTGCGCCCCTTCGTCTACGGTGTCACCCAGGATTCACCTGGAGGAGACTACCGCGAAGACCGTGGGCGCCGCTATCCCGTTGAGTTTTTTGTCCACGGCCGGCTCTTCGGCGCCGGCGCTCCGGGCATCCTCTTTCTCTGGGGCAGCGATGGCTTTGGCCGCGACGTGTTCTCACGCGTCCTCTACGGCGGCCAGATCTCGCTACTCACCGGCTTGGTCGCCGCCTTCCTTTCGCTCTCCCTTGGACTCCTATGGGGTACACTCGCCGGCTTCTATGGCGGTTGGGTCGACCGTCTCCTCATGCGCGGCGCGGAGCTCTTCCTGGCGCTTCCATGGCTTTATCTGTTGCTCGCCGTGCGCGCATTTCTGCCGCTGCACATTTCCACCACGCAGGCGTTCTTCCTGCTGGTGGCGATCATCGGCACGGTTGGCTGGGTGCGCCCCGCGCGCATGATTCGCGGTGTGGTCCTCAGCGCCCGCGAACGCGGCTTCGTCCTGGCCGCCCGCGGGTTCGGCGCCTCCGGGCAGTATTTGATCCGCCGCCACATCCTGCCGCTGACCTGGAGCGTCGTTCTGACGCAAGCAACGGTCCTCATTCCGCAGTACATCCTGGCCGAGGTGACGCTCTCTTTCCTGGGCCTTGGCGTCGGCGAGCCGGTGCCCAGTTGGGGCAACATGTTAGCCGACGCCCGGCAGTATCATACGCTGATTGCTCACACCTGGATGTTGGCCCCCGGCCTGGCCACTGTTCCGCTACTCCTGGGGTATCTGACTCTCGCCGACATACTGCTGGAACGTTCCGGCCCCGGCTACTGAATGGTGCGCGTTTTGCGATTCATGTAGTCCATGAGGAGGTATTGGCCCAGCGTGTAGGGGGTGGTGAAGTAGGCCTTGCCCTTGCAGATCTCGGTCACCTTTTGGACGAATTGCACCAGGCCGTAATCGCTGGCCAGCATAAAGGTGTTGATCAGGATGCCCTGCTTGCGGCAGCGGTTGACCTCTTCCAGCGTCTTAGAGATCACCAGGGGGTCCAGGCCAAACGCGTTCTTGTAGAGGCGGCCGTCTTCGAGGGTGAGGCAACTGGGCTTGCCGTCGGTGATCATGATGATCTGGCGCATGTCTTTGCGCTCCTGGTTGAGCAGGCGCTGCGCCAGAATCAGGCCATCGCGGGTGTTGGTGTAGTAGGGGCCCACCTGCACGCGGGCGAGTTGACTGATGGCCACTTCCTCGGCGCTATCGTGGAAGAGCACGCAGCGCAGGCTGTCACCGGGGTATTGGGTTTTGATGAGGTGGGCCAGCGCCAACGCCACCTTTTTGGCCGGGGTGAAACGGTCCTCGCCGTAGAGAATCATGCTGTGGCTGCAATCCAGCATGAGGACTGTGGCGCAGGAGCTTTGGTACTCGCACTGGTGGACGTAGAGGTCCGAGTACTCCAGATTGAGCGGGACCTGGGCGCCTTCACGGCGGATGGCGGAGAACAGAGTGGCGCTGACGTCGAGGTTCAGGGTGTCGCCAAACTCATACTGCCGGCTGGAACCGTTGGCCTCGATGCCGGTGGCGAGGTCGCGTGTATCGTGGCGGCCGAAGCTGCCGCGGCCGAGGGAGCCGAGCAGATCTTTGAGGGTTTTGAAACCCAGGAAATCGAGCGATTTGTCAGTGACTTCGAATTTGACCTGGGTATCCGGGGCGGGGGTGGCGCCGCCGGAGGACGCGTTCGCGGGCTCCTCGATGGTGATCTGGCCTTGGTTGACCATTTTCCGGATGAGGCTGTCGAGCATTTGCCCCATCTGCTCTTGCGTCATGTTCTGCAGGCGTTCCAGCATCTCCTGGAGGGCGTCGCCGGGAAACAGTTGGCCGCTCTCGAGCGCCTGCTGGATGGCCTGCTTGAGGTTGTCGAGCGTGTGCTCATTCCACTGGCTGGGGAAGCCGCTTTGCAGGAAAAAATCGGAGAGAGCCTGGAGCAGATCGTCGCCGTCGATGCCGAAGTCTTCGCCGGTGTAGCGGGAGTATTCGATCCACTTCATGGGCGCCTCAGTTATAGCCGCGGCGGAAGTTGGGCCGCTCGCCCTTGCCCTCTTTGCCCTCTTTGCCCTCTTCGCGTTCGCGCTCCCGGTCGCGTGGTTCGCGGGGCCGGGGCTTTTCTTCGCCGGAGAAGCCGCGTGCTTCGTTGCGGCTGATGCGGCGGTGGGCGTGGAGCCCTTCGAGGATGAACTCGGCGGCGGCGGCGCGCACGGCATCGGGCTCGTTCTCGCTGAGGCCGAGCGCCTTGGTCTTTTCCATGAGGCCCTGAATGGCGTCCAACTGCCGGACCATGGTCGCGGAATCGACGGCCTCATCGAGCTTGAGCGAGCCGCCGAGATCGAACCATTTGACGACCTGCGAAAAATTGACGCCCTCGAAGTACTCGTTGTAAATCTTGCCGACGGCCGTGCGGATGAGTTCGCGGGCGATGGTATCGCCGCCTTTGAGCTCACCCTCGTATTCCAGTTCGAGCTTGCCGGTGATGGCGGGGAGGGCGGAGTAGAGGTCGGTGACGCGCGGGACGGCGGTATCGTCCTTGCACTTGAGGGCGCGGCGCTCGGCGTTAGAGACCACGTTTTCCAGCAGCGAGATGGGGAGGCGCTGGCTGACGCCGGAGCGCTGGTCGATGCGCTTGTCTTCGCGGGCGAGGAAGGCCAGTTGTTCCACCACGCGGCAGATGTAATTCGGCACGCGGACCTCAATGGGAGAGGGACGACGCAGCCAGGCTTCCTGTTGAGTGATGGCGATGCCCTGTTCGAGGACCGCGGGGTAGTGGGTGCGGATCTCGCTGCCGATGCGGTCTTTGAGCGGGGTGATGATTTTGCCGCGGGCGGTGTAGTCTTCGGGGTTGGCGGTGAAGATGAGCAGCAGGTCCAGCGGGAGGCGGACGGGGTAGCCCTTAATCTGGACGTCGCCTTCCTGCATGATGTTGAAGAGGCCGACCTGGATTTTTCCGGCGAGATCGGGGAGTTCGTTGATGGCGAAGATGCCGCGGTTGGCGCGCGGCAGTAGACCGTAGTGGACGGTGAGTTCGTCGGAGATATCCTGGCCGCGGCGGGCGGCCTTGATGGGGTCGATATCGCCGATCATGTCCGCGATTGTAACGTCCGGGGTGGCCAGCTTTTCGACGTAGCGCTGGTCGCGGTGGAGCCAGGCGATGGGCGCGTCGCTGGGTTCGGCGTCCACCAGATCGCGGCAGCGGCGGCAGATGGGCGCGTACGGGTGGTCGTGGATTTCGCAGCCGGCGAGGTACGGCGTCCATTCGTCGAGCAAGGTGGTGAGCTGGCGGAGGAGGCGGGTTTTGGCCTGGCCGCGCAATCCGAGGAGGATGAAGTTGTGGCGCGACAAAATGGCGTTGACCACCTGCGGCACCACGGTATCTTCGTATCCGACGATCCCGGGAAAGAGCGGCTCCCCGCTTTGAATTCTACAGATCAGGTTCTGGCGGAGTTCGTCTTTGACGCCGCGGCCGGCCAGATTGGTCTCGGAAAAGGAACTGGTGCGAAGCGCACCAAGGGTTCGAGGCAAATCCTGCGTGAGATGTGACAAGTAATTCCCCCCTTATGTGGCTATGGTAGCAGAGGCGGTGGGACAGACGGTCGCCGTTTGTCGTTTGTCAAGCAGGCGTGCTTTAGCGAGCCTTGACAGACCCCCCAAGGCGACGGTCTGTCCTGCCTGTGCGGAACGCTCAAACCCTCTTTCGCACCCATCCTCCGCCTAACAGGAGCACGGCGCATACCAGGTTGCATGCGGCCGCCCAGTAGAGTGTGCCTGCGCCAAGGTCATCGAGCGCCGGCAGCGGCAGCAGCGTATGTCCCGGACCGGCGGCATATAGGAAGCCAATCACCGACAGCAGGAGGAAGACAAAGCCGAGGGCGGGCCGGGCAACTCGCCGGCCTGCGCCTGGTGCCCGCGCGGGCGCCGGATTAAGCATGATCCAGTTCGTCGAGAAGCAGATAATCGTGCCGTCCGGCAAGCAATGATACAACTCCCAGATTAACCTGAAATCCTGTACTGTAACAAAGA
>JANYAH010000156.1 GCA_025361425.1 Candidatus Solibacter sp.
GACCCACCCGTTCCCATCCCGAACACGGCAGTTAAGCTCCTCAGCCCCGATGGTACTGCACGCGTAAGTGTGTGGGAGAGTAGGACGTCGCCCGGTTTAAATTGAAGGCCTTCGCTCCGGCGAAGGCCTTTTGTCGTTCCCCTCACCTCAAGTACTGCTTCCTCCGGTGCACGAGATCGCCGAAATTGCGCATGAAGTGCATGTCGTCCTCGTGTAGCCGACCCTGCCGGATTTCAGCCAGATTTTGCTCGAATTGCTTCAGATTCCCCGGCGCCATCAAGCAGACGTGGACTGCGGGGTTGGAAAGCACAAAGCGGTAGCACATGCCGGCAGTGGGCAGGCGGGCCCCCTTCGGATAGCCGCGCGGTGAGCGAAGCAACCCGGTCCAAGAAGTCGCCGTGAAACCTACTACGGCCGGGTTGGACTCCGGTAGTTGCGGAAAGAACTCCGTCTCCGCACCGCGATGCGCCGCGTTGTACCGGATCATCACGGCGTCCAAAACCCCCTCTCGCGCCAGTTCGACGGCGAACTTGCGGTCGTGCGTGGAAATACTCACGGCGCGCACCAGGCCGCTCTCGCGCACCGCCTGCAATTCCTCGCGAACCTGCGGCGTGAAGTGTGCCCGCCGCGTGACTCCCAGAAAGTGGAAAATGTCGATGTAGTCCGTGCGCATCTGGCGCAGCCGCCTCTCCAAGGTCCGGCGTAGGTTCTGATGCCACCAGATCCAGTTGTAGGCACCGGTAGCCAGCACGTATTGGTCGCGCCGCGCCGGAACGGTTTCGCGCAGCACGCTGGTCATGTGGTTATCGAAACCGAAATAGAGGAAATAATTGAGGCCCTCATCCAGCGCCTTGAAAACCGTTTGGCGCCCGGGGCGGTAGCTTGCCGAAAGACCAATCCGGCAGACAGCCGTGCCAATCTTGCCAAGCGGCCCGCACAAAAAATCCTGCATCATCTGATCCCAGTATAGTTCCAGCTACAATTGTGTTCGAACCCATGAAGACCTTCACAATAGCGGTGATTGCCGGCGACGGGGTGGGCACCGAAGTCATCCCGCAGGCAAAACGCGTTCTGGAAAAGATCGCTGAGAAGCACGATGTCTGTTTTTCGTTCCAGGATTTCGACTGGGGTGCGAACCACTTCTTCCGCTGGGGCCGCATGATGCCGGCGGGCGCCATCGATCTCCTCCAACCCTGCGATGCCATATTGCTCGGGGCCGTGGGGCATCCGGAAATCCCGGATCACACCACGCTCAACGGGCTGCTGCTGCCCATCCGGCGTGCCTTCGATCAGTACGCCAACGTGCGGCCTGCCTACCTCTATCCGGGAGTGGACTCGCCGTTGGCGCGGCCCAAGGGTGGTGACATCGATTTCGTTGTGGTGCGCGAAAACACCGAGGGCGAGTACGCCCAGGTGGGCGGCTTCGTATACCAAATGCAGCCCGAAGAGATCGCCATCCAGACCTCGGTGTTTACACGGCGCGGCATCGACCGGATCGTACGCTTTGCGTTCGATCTCGCGGTCAAACGCAACAAGAAGAAGCGCGTCACCTCGGTCACCAAATCCAACGCGCAGGGCTACAGCATGGTGTTGTGGGATCGCTGCTTCGAGGAAGTCGCGGCGGAGTATCCCCATGTGGAGACCGAGTCGCTGCTGGTGGATGCCGCCGCCATGAACTTCATCCGCCGCCCGGAGAGCTTTGACGTGGTGGTGGGCTCCAACCTGTTTGCCGACATCCTAAGCGACATTTCGGCGATCCTCGTCGGCAGCATGGGCCTCGCGGCCAGCGCCAACCTCGACCCGCTGCGCCGCTTCCCCTCCATGTTCGAACCGGTCCACGGGTCTGCGCCCGATATCGCCGGCAAGGGCGTGGTCAATCCGCTGGCCACCATCCTGAGTGCCGGTATGATGCTCGACCACCTCGGAATGGGCGACGCCGCCCGCGAGTTGGAATCCGCAATCGCCATGGTACTGGCGGAAGGCAAGGTGCGCACGCCCGATATCGGTGGCACCAGCAGTACGGAGGAAGTTACCGAAGCGGTGTTGGAGAAACTCGCCTAGTGACCAAGGAGAACACCGGCCGCCACGCATTCCTGGTCGGCGCGGGGATTCTGTTGAGCCGCATCGTGGGCCTGGTGCGGCAGCGGGTCTTCTCCCATTACTTCGGTCAACTGGGTGAAGCCGACGCTTTCTACGCCGCCTTTCGCGTCCCGAATTTCCTGCAAAATCTGTTTGGCGAAGGTGTACTTTCGGCCTCCTTCATTCCCGTGTACGCGCGCCTGCTCGCCGAAGGCGAGGAGGAGGAGTCGGGCCGCGTAGCCGGCGCGGTGGGCGCCATCCTGGCGCTGGCCACGTCGGTGATGGTATTGGCCGGCGTCTTGCTTACCCCGTATCTGATCTGGATCATCGCTCCGGGGTTCGAAGGCGCCAAACGCGAACTGACCATCCGGCTGGTGCGCATTCTTTTTCCAGGCGCCGGACTGCTGGTGTTTTCCGCGTGGTCACTGGGGATTCTGAATAGCCACCGCAAATTCTTCCTCTCCTACACCGCGCCGGTCGTCTGGAATGTCGCGATGATCGCCACCATGATCGCCTTCCGCGGTAAGGACCTCACCACCTTGGCGGTCTACCTGGCTTGGGGCTCAGTGGTCGGAAGCGCGCTCCAGTTGTTCGTGCAGTTGCCCACCGTGCTGCGTCTGACGCGAAAGCTGCGGTTCAGGCTGGACACCGCGGCGGCCAACGTGCGCGATGTATTGAGCAACTTCGCGCCGGTATTCGTCAGCCGTGGTGTGGTGCAGATCAGCGCCTACGTGGACCAGGTGATTGCCAGCAAACTCGGCGAGGGCGCGGTTGCCGCGCTGACCAACGCGCAGTCTATTTATACTTTGCCGGTGAGTCTCTTCGGCATGGCGGTGTCGGCGGCCGAGTTGCCTGCGATGTCGAGCGCGCTCGGCACGGACGCGGAGGTGCAGGCTCGCCTGCGCAGGCGTTTGAATGCCGGGTTGCGGCAGATCGCGTTCTTTATCGTGCCTTCGGCGATGGCGTTCTTCGCGCTGGGCGACGTGGTGGCCGCGGCACTATACCAGACCGGGAAATTCACCCACCAGAATGCCGTATACGTTTGGGGAATTATTGCGGGCTCGGCAGTCGGCCTGCTGGCTTCCACGCTCGGCCGCCTCTACGCTTCCACCTACTATGCGCTGCGCGATACGCGCACGCCGCTGCGCTACGCGTCGTTGCGCGTCGCGCTCACCGTCGGCCTGGGATACTTGTGCGCCCTGCCACTTCCCAGGTGGCTCGGCATAGATCCGCATTGGGGCGCGACGGGCCTGACCGCGTCGGCCGGCGTGGCGGGTTGGGTGGAGTTCACCCTGCTGCGGCGCACGCTGAACGCCCGCATCGGTGCGACCGGAGTGCCTGCCCCCCTGATTGCCAGGCTATGGGGCGCGGCGGCGGTTGGCGCGGCGGCGGCGTGGGGCATAAAGCTCGCCCTTGGCGGGGCGGAGCCGGTCATGACCGCGATGCTCGTTTTAGTACCCTACGGCCTGATTTACTTCGCCGTGACGTATTTGCTGCGGGTCGAAGAGTGTGGCGCACTGTTTGAGAAGCTCTCGCGCCTTAAGCCTTAGGTCTACTCCCCGCCGCCGCGCGCGTGCGCCGGTCCGCGGAAAATGGCGTTCAAGAACAGAATGTTCAAGCCATCGCCGATCGCCCGGAAGTTCGGATCTTGCGTGAACCCCACCACCACGCCGCGGCCCGACGTCCCCGAAACCACCAGCGGTTTGAAAGCCATCTGCTTCTTGTTCTCCGCCCAGAGATACCCGCTGACCACCAGCTTATCGGCGGCGTCGTAATAAGCGGCGTTGATGCCTTTGTCAGCCTTCACGGGCGCGTAAATGGCGCGGCCCTCCACCATGGTGTAGACGGTCTCGCCCATGCCGGCGGTCAACCAGTAGTCGGGACGTATCCGCACCCGCGCGATCGCTCCAGGAACACTGTCGGGAAGTTCGCTTGCCGCGCGCGTGATCTTATCGAAATCGGTCTCGCTCGCGATGGCGGTGCCGGGGACGCGCCCGGCCGCTTTCTCCGCCTTGTCGGCAGGCTTCTTGTCCTTGTCCTCGCCCTCGCGCAGAGCGTTCTCCTGGACCAGTTCGAGAAGTTCCACCTTGCTGTTACCGAGGAAACTCACCGCATCGCCCACGGCCACAATCGTGCCGCCGGCCGCAACCCAATTCTTCACACGCTCGATTCCGCCATCGCCCAGAACGCTCGCATAGTTGCCGCCGGAGGGCAGAATCAGCACCTGGAACTTGGAGAGATCCGTCCCGGCAAGTTGCGCCGTGCGGATCGGCGTCACCGGGTAGCCGTACTGGCGCTCCAGCACGAAGCGCGTGGCACCCGCCGAACCGGATTGCGCCGGAGTATCCCAGGCTATAGCGATGGCCGGCTTTTTGATGGGAACCACCCAGCGGCTGCCGAAGTTGACTCCGTCCTCCACCCAGCCCGAGTTGGTGCCGTAGATCTCGGCGCCGGTCTCACGCGCCAGGCGCGTTAAACGGTCGCCGAGAGTCGCCGGGTTAGCGGCCACCTTAAAAATCAAACTGCCGGAGGGGAATTTGATGGCGTCCTGGGTGAACGGCCTGTCGCTGGAGTGGACCTTCAGATCCTCGCGCAACGCCGCCGTGAGCAGGCGTCCCGCCGCCTGATTGCCCCACGGTACAAGGTAAGCCACGCTTGCCGTTCTGCCGTGCATTTGGCCGGGCACAATGCGCGACGCCTTGGCCGCCTCGAAACTGCCGGTGGAAACTGCGTCGTTGGCGATCGCCTCCACGTTGAAGAGCAGCGGCAGCGACCAGGCCGTCACGTCGTAGATTTCGCTTCGCTGTTTCACCTTGCGCCGCGCTTCCTCGGCGGCCAGGAACTTCTCGTCCATCTTGGTTTCGGGGTCCAGCAGCGTGCGGATGAAACGTTTGGAAGGCTGCGCCATCGGCACCACGTAGGTGCCGGCGGCGTATTCCTTTTCGCCTACCTTGAACGGCGACTTGGCGCGATTGACTTCAATGCCATGCTCCATCAAAATGCCGGCCAGTTTGTCCGTGGCGGCGGCATCGCGGCCGCGCGGCAGGATATACTCCTTGATCGGCTCCCTCCGGCCTTCCTCGATTGCCGTGACGCGGTACTGGTAAAAATCGTTCAGCAGCTTTTCGCGATTCACTGCCGCGGTTTCCAGCGTCGCCATCGAGGCCACGAAATGGTGCTGTACGGTGTCGCGGAAAGTCAGCAACGTTTCGTCCGAGCGCCGCACTACCAGGCCGCGAACCGAGGCCTGTTCGTAAGTCATGGCGAGCGCGCCGTAGTACAAAGGCCAACTCGCACCGTAGCCCGGATAGAAGGCGTCGAACTGTTCGCGCGTGAAGTAATCGAAACCGTATTTATCGAACCACTTGGCATTGTTCTTGCCGAACAGCGTGAGGCTGGTGCGCTGGTTCGGCGTCAGGTTCGGATTGTACGGGTCGGATTCGGGCGTGAAGAAATAGGTCGTGTCCGCGCCCATCTCGTGCAGATCCACGTACACCAGCGGCAGCCACTCGCGCAGCGTCTTCACCTGGCTGAGGATTTCAGGCTGGCTGAGCCCGATCCAGTCGCGATTGAGGTCGAACAGATAATGATTGACGCGGCCTCCGGGCCACGGCTCGTTGTGTTCAGCGGCGCTCGGGCTGGCGTCCGGCGTGAGGCCGCGAGCCTGTTCGAAGTAGTTTACGAAGCGGTCGCGGCCGTCCGGGTTCTGCGTCGGGTCGATCAGTACCACCACTTTCGAAAGCACGTCTTCTACAACCTTGTCGCTGCGCGCGGCCAGCAGGTGGTAGGCGGTAAGCAGGGCCGCGTCCGGCGAAGAGATCTCGTTGCCGTGGACGCCGTAGGAGAGCCAGACCACGGCGGGCAGCCCGGCCATCAGCTTGCGCGCCTCCGCTTCCGGCGTCTTGCGGGGATCGGCGATGCGCTGGATCGCACTCTTGATCTCGCTCAGCTTGCGGATGTTGGCCTCGGAGCCCACGGCGGCATAGATCAGTTTTCGCCCTTCCCAGCTTTCCCCGTACTCGAACACCTTGATGCGGTTGGGCACGGCGGCGGAGAGCGCCTCCATGTACTTGACCAGTCCGGTGTAGCTCGTGACCTTATCGCCCGGCTCATAGCCCAGCACCTGGCGCACCGTCGGAATCTTCGAATCGTAGGTGGTTCCCGGCAAGAACTCGAATGCCTTCTGCCCGTATGCCGGCGCGAAAGACAGCACTGCCCACAGTGAAATCGCTAAGCTTCGCATGAACTATTCAGTGTACCGTCCCTGCGCTGCGCTAAAATCGGAATTTCTTGTATGAATATGAAGCTTAGATCGCTCTTTGCTCTGATCGCGCCCCTTTGCGCGTGCTGCGCGTTCGCGCAGCCGAAGACTGCCTCCGGTCTGGATGCGGCCGCCATGAACCGGTCGGTGGAACCCTGCGTGGATTTCTACCAATACGCCTGCGGGAACTGGATCGCCAAAAATCCGCTGCCCGCCGACCGCGCCCGCTGGGGCCGTTTTACCGAACTCAGCGACCGCAACGAAAAAGTCCTGCTGGATGTCCTCCAGGGAGCGGCTGTGGTGCGCCAGCAGCGCAGCCCGCTGGAGCAGAAGATCGGCGATGCCTACACAGCGTGCATGGACACCACCACCATCAACCAGCGCGGCATCCAGCCTATCAAGGCCGAACTCGACCGCATCCGCGCCATGGAGAACATGCCGGACGTAGTCGCCGAACTGGTGCGCTTGCACCGGGTGGGAATCGGGGTGCTGTTCAATTTCGGCGCCCGGCCGGACGCCAAGGATTCCAACCGCACCATCGCGGGCCTGGCCCAGGGTGGTCTCTCCCTGCCGGACCGCGAATACTATCTTAAGACCGACGCCAAAAGCGTGGAGACACGCCAACGCTTCGTGGCCCACATGGCGAAAATGTTCCAATTGGCCGGCGACTCCGCCGAAAATGCCCGCGTCAATGCGCAGATGGTGCTTGAGATGGAGACCATTCTGGCCAAGGCCGCCATGGATCGCGTTTCCATGCGCGACCCCAACAAGACCTATCACATCCTCACCAAACAGGAAGTGGCTCAACTGGCGCCCACCTTCGCCTGGGATCGGTATTTTCAAGCCACCGGCGCGCCGCCCTTCGAGACGCTCAACGTGAGCCAGCCCGACTACTTCAAACAGATCGAGGTGACCCTGCCGACCTCGTCGATCGAACCCTGGCGCGCCTACTTCGCCTACCACCTGCTGCGGCAGAGCGCCGCGACCCTCCCCGAAGCCTTCGAGAATGAGGCTTTCGATTTCTGGAGCCGGTACCTCTCCGGCGCCAAAGAGCAGCGCCCACGGACTGCCCGATGCGTGGCTACGGTAGACCGCCAACTCGGCGACCTTCTGGGACAGAAGTACATCGAGCTCGCCTTCGGCGCGGACGCGAAGGCGCAGATCACCCAACTTGTAGACGCTCTGGAAAAGGCCATGGCCGAGGATATCCGTACCCTGCCCTGGATGACCGGGGAGACCAAGCAGGCCGCGCTCGCCAAGCTGAAGGCCATCACCAACAATGTGGGCTCGCCCAAAAAGTGGCGCGATTACAGCAAATTGACCATTGGCCGCGATGATTTCTTCGGCAACGCCACTCGCACCGCCCAGGTGTTCTACAACGAACGCATCGAGAAGATTGGCAAGCCGACCGACAAAACCGAATGGGGCATGTCCACGCCCACCGTCAACGCCTTCTACAGCCCGCAGAGCAACAGCATCAACTTCCCCGCCGGCATCCTCCAAACACCGTTCTTCGACCCCCGTCGCGACATCGCGCTGAACTACGGCGGCGCCGGCATGGTGATCGGCCACGAGATGACTCACGGGTTCGACGACCAGGGCCGCAAGTTCGACGGCGACGGCAACCTGCGCGACTGGTGGACCGCGGCCGATGGCGCCGAGTTCGACAAGCGCGCCGCCTGCATCGCCAACCAGTATTCCAACTTCACCGCGGTGGACGATGTCAAACTCAACGGCCGTCTGACGCTGGGCGAAAACGCCGCCGATAGCGGTGGTCTGCGCATCGCTCTTATGGCGCTTCAGGATACGCTCCAGGGCAAGGCGGAGAAGCTGGATGGCTTCACGCCCGAGCAGCGCCTCTTCCTGGGATTCGCCCAGATCTGGTGCGAGAACACCGCGCCCCAGGAAGTCCGCGCCCGCGCCATGACGGACCCGCACTCCCCCGGCCGCTACCGCGTGAACGGCACGGTGCAGAACTCGCCGGAGTTCCAAAAAGCATTTTCGTGCAAAGTGGGACAGCCGATGGTCAGCCAGAACGCCTGCCGGGTCTGGTAAGGGCATACCACCCTTCCAGGTTTCAATCGCCCAGGCACGGAAAGAGCAACGTGGTCCGGATTCTGCGATCGCGAGTCACCAGTGGGACCGAATAAGTCAGACTCGTAGCGGCGATCAGTTCATCCGCGGGATCGGAGGTGAAATCCAGGCGCCGTAAATTCCGGCAGACCTCGGGAGAGATCGGCCATAAGTGGAGGTGAGCCACTGCTCTCGCCAACTCCGGAGTGTCCAAGCCGAACCGGATCCGGCCCTTCGCGTAAAGCTTTTCGATTTCCCAAAGCACAATCGCCGAGATCCCCCAATCGGCATCGCCCTTCAGGACGCGCTTCTCGCGCTGGGTGAGCGATCCGTCAAGGGCATGGATGAGGATGTGCGTGTCAAGATTCAGCATCCCACCGCTCCCCAGTTGAGAATAAGTCATCGCCTGAATCGGTGACGATGCCCTTGAGCAAACCCATCAGGTCCGCCGTGGCCGTGCGGACCGGCGTGAGCCTTGCGATGGGATTTCCGTGCCGAGTGATGATGACCCCATCACGCGGGAGGTCGTCAACCAGCGAAAGCAATCGCTCGCGCACTTCGGAGATCGGAATTTCTTTCTCCATGCTTGAATTGTACAATATTTGAAGTATTTTGTACATTTCGGGCGGCGCCAGAACCACTACCGCTTGCGCCGCCCCCGAGCCTTTGCCCGCGGCTGGCTCGTCACAGTTGGCGCTTTCGACTCGCTCTTCGCCTTCGCTGCCTCCGGATCCAACTTACTCATGATCCGATCATGGATCCAATGCTCATCCCACCACTCGCGCGGATTCACTTGCACGCCATCGATCTGCATGCTGAAGTGAACGTGAACGCCGCCCGCCATCCCCGTGGCCCCCGCCACCCCGAGGCTCTGATCTTTCTTCACCAGTTCGCCCTCCTTCACGTCAATCCGGTTCATGTGGCCGTAGATGGATTGCAGCGCGTACCCGTGGTCCACCACCACGCAATTGCCGTAGATCCCGAGATCGGCGGCCCACACCACGCGGCCGTCGTTCGCCACGTGCACCGGAGCGTTCGCCGTGTCGGAGAGGTCGAAGCCCAGGTGCACCTGCTGGTCCACCTGCTTGCCCTTGTAGAGGTAATTGCGCACGTCGGCGAATAGCGACTCTTCCTTGCCCCAGTGCAGGAATGGCCCGTTCCACAGAACCTTCTCTTCGGTCTTTAAACGCAGGTCCGCGAGTTGCCGATTGTTCCGTCGCCGCATCTCCCCGTTGATCTTGAGGAATCGCGAGAGCATATCGGGACCGGGCGCCAGCGTGCCGCCCGGGTCAATCTGATTCACCAACTTTGACATGAGCGCGTCGTCGATGGGAAAATCGCGCGTGCGGAACTTCTTCGGAAACAGCTTGAACCAGAACTGGCCCGTGGCTTCCGTGCCGGCCAGGTTGCGCGCGAACACCATGGGCGTCACGTTCTCCGCCAGGTCCCAGGGATAGGCGAACATGGCGAAGCGCTGCTCGGGGCGCCCTGGCAGCGGGAAACTGCGGAAGGTGTACTTGCCCACCTTGACCCCAGCCTCGCTCCACGATCCGCCCGGAGTCATCACCGCCAGTTCCATGCCGCCCTGATTGATATAGTGCTGCGCGTCGTCCGGAGCCACGCGCGGTGGCGCCAATATCACCTTCACGGCGAACGACGTGGAGTCCGTATGGCCCGCCAGATCGTCGGAGTCTGCTTCCACCACGATGCGCGCGTCGCCTTCCTTCAAATTCGGCGCCTTGTTCTTGCCGGCGTCGAAAGTCAGGGTCTGCGACGCCTGATGCCGGCGCCAGAAGAACCGGTGGGCTGGCGTTTTCAATTCCGTCAGTGGAAAGCGCACGCTGCCCTGCTCGATGTACGCGGCTGTCCGGCGCACTCCGTGTGCGTTGGAAATTTTCACCGTGACCGGGGTGGTTACGCCAACGATTTTGACCTCTGGATTGACGGTCAACACCGTGTTCGAAGACATTACGAAAAGCGCGGCCATACCTACGGCCGCGAGAACAACGATGGCTATGATTGCTTTCATCTATTTTTTGACCCAGGAATCCATCCAGTCGATGAATGTCTTGTACCAGAGAATACTGTTTTGCGGCTTCAGAACCCAGTGGCCTTCATCGGGGAAGACCAGTAGTTTCGAAGGCACTTTTTGCATTTGTAGGGCGGTGAACAATTCCAGTCCCTGATTGAGAGGCACGCGGAAATCCTGTTCGCCGTGGATTACCAGCGTCGGCGTGTGGAAATCTTGCACGTAATTGTTGGGCGACCATTTGGCGTAGTTTTCCGGCTTGTCCCACGGCGTGCCGCCGTACTCCCACATCGGGAACCATAACTCTTCCGAGGCGCCGAACTCGCTGCTCAGGTTGTAGACGCCGTCGTGCGAGATTAGCGCCTTGAAGCGCTGCGTATGGCCCAGAATCCAGTCGATCATGTATCCGCCGTAGCTTCCGCCGGCTGCGGTCATCTTGCCGCCATCCGCCCAGGGAACCTCGCTCGCCATGTGGTCCGTCACCGCCATGATGTCTTCGAACGCGCGCCCGCCCCAATCGTTGTTAATCTCATCCACGAACTTTTGCCCGTACCCCGTGGAACCGCGGGGATTGGGCATGACCACCACGTATCCGGCGGCGGCGAACACCTGCGCGTTCCAGCGGTACGTCCACCCGTGTCCCCAGAAACCCTGCGGTCCGCCGTGGATCAGCATGAGCACCGGATACTTCCGCGCCGGCGTGAAATTCGGCGGCCGGACCATGAAGCTGTGCACCCTGGCGCCGCCCGCGCCGTCCACCCAAAACTCCTCCAGCGGAGTCATCTGATGGTCGTCCAGCGTCTGGTCGTTCAAATGCGTCAGCGGTAATGCCGCCCCACCGCTGGACGACGCGCGATAAATTTCCACCGGCGACACACCGGATTGCAGCGTGTAGACCATGGTCCGGCCATTGCGCGTCAATTGCATATCGTCCAGTTCGCTATCACCGCTGGCCGCCGTCCGCGCCGCGCCGCCGGCCGCCGGAATCACCTGGATGGCCTGCCGCCCGCGGTCGTTCGTAGTGAAGAAGAGGCTATTGGAATCGGGCGACCAGGTGAAACTGTTGACCCACCGGTCCAGGGTCTCCGTGAGGTTGGCGACCTTGCCCGAACTGCGTTCCAGCGTCATCAATCGCCAGCGGTCGCTTTCGTAGCCGGCGCGCAGTTGCGCACGCCACGCGATGTACTTTCCGTCCGCCGAGTAGCGCGGGTTGGAATCGGCCCCCGGCGTGATCGTGATCTTCACCGCTTGCCCGCCGGCAATCGAGACCACGTACAGATCGGAGTTGGTGCTGGTCGCCGGCACCGGGTCCGCGTTCATGCTGTAGCAGACCTCCTGGCCGTTAGGCGAAATGTCATAATCGTCGCTGCCGCCCAGCGAGAAGGGCGGCACATCGCGTGTTCCCGGTGTGAGGTCCCGGATTGTCCCGTCCACCACCGGGATGACCAGCAAATGGCTGCGGCGCTTGCCCTGCCAGACGTTCCAGTGGCGGTAGAGCAGTTCCGTATAGATCCGCGCCTTCACCTTGCCGGCCTTCTCCGCGTCGAGATTCTTCTTGTTGCAGGCATCGTCGGCGCCGCATTCGGGATACACCGCGCTGGTGAATACCAGGTTCTTGCCGTCGGGCGAGAAGAGGTGCCCATCGGCCTCGGTTGCCAGGTTCGTGACCTGCCTGGCGTTGCCGCCATCGGGATCCATCATCCAGATCTGCGACGATCCTCCGCGGTCGGAGAGGTAGGCGATGCGCTTGGAATCGGGCGACCAGCGCGGCCGTTGATTGGCCTCGCCATCGTGCGTGATCTGCCGCGGCGGGCCTCCCTCCAGCGGCACCGTCCAGACCTGCACCGGCTTCTTATTCGCCGCCACGTCCACGGTCTGGACCGTGAACGCCACCAGCTTGCCATCGGGGGAGATCTGCGGATCGCCGATCCGCTTCAACTCCAGCAGGGCATTCACATCAAACGGCTTTTTCTGCGCGCACACAATCGTGCACGCAGCGAGCAGCAACAGGAACCGGCGCATACGTCGATTGTAACGCCCACCGCCCGAAAATCCGCTTGCGAGCGGCGTGATTTGCGCATGAGAGCTTTGGCGTCCGAGCTTCGGTGGGATGGACACGCCAGGAGGCTTACCCCAGTCAGCCGACGAAGTACAAAGGCTGGCCGGTTGTCTTGTTAATTGGCGGCCAGTTTTGGGGTAAAGTTTGGGTGGCCGGGGGGACGGGGAGAGGGATGTCGGCGGATTGGCGGAACGAAGCCAATGCGCCAGGGGCGGGCGTGGCACAAAGGAAGTCGAGGTAGTTGTCAAGGGACCCTTTGGGGGTAGGCTCGGCTTCTGCGCGGGCGCGGCGGAGTTCGGTATTGGCGCGGTGCCAGGTGCGTTCGAAGGCGGAGATCTGGCGCTGGACGCGGACGAGGAGTTTGGCGGCGGGGGACTCGGCGAGGAGCACGGCGGCGAGGGAGTTGCCGGGCGATTCGGCGAGGACGGTGTGGTAGAGATCGGCCTCGACGCTCTGCAGGCGGCGCTTGTGCCAATCGGCGCGGAGCATGGTATCGACGTGGAAAGATTCGGAGGCGGATTGGGGGCGGTACTCGTGGTGGTAGTGGGCGGCGAGGGCGGCGTAATCGGCGGGATCTTCGCCGGGGATGACGATGGAGGCGGCGTCCAGGCCGTGTTTGAGGGCGTTGAAGCGGGAGGCGGACTTGCCCTC
>JANYAH010000361.1 GCA_025361425.1 Candidatus Solibacter sp.
CGGCGCTGCCCAGCCCTGCGCCACACCCTGTTCACGGTCCGGCATCGATGCATCGGAAAGGATCCTCGCTACCCATATGAAATCGGAAACAACACGGAGCGGCCGCCGTTCCTTCTTCAAGAAAGCGGCCGGCGCGCTGGCGGCGGGCTTCTGGGCGGACAAAGCCCTCGAGGCGCTTCCCCAAAACACCAACACCAACTCCAAGCCGTCCGATCTGAAGATCACGGACCTTCGCACCATCAGCCTGCGCAGCTCGCACATCATTCGCATCGATACCAACCAGGGCATCTACGGCCTGGGCGAAGTGCGCGACGGCGCCAGCAAAAACTACGCCCTGACGCTCAAGAGCCGCATCCTGGGCGAGAACCCCTGCAACGTGGACAAGGTGTTCCGCAAAATTAAGCAGTTCGGCGGACACGCGCGCCAGGGGGGCGGCGTGTGCGGCATCGAGATGGCGCTGTGGGATCTCGCCGGGAAGGCCTACAACGTACCGGTGTACCAGATGCTGGGCGGCAAGTTCCGCGACCGCATCCGCTGCTACGCCGACACCACCGAATCGCACGATCCCAAGGTTTACGGCCAGCGCCTAAAGTTGCGGCGCGACGAGGGCTTCACGTGGCTGAAGATGGATCTGGGAGTCGATCTGGTGGAGAATGTGCCCGGCGCCCTAACCATGCCGGTGGGCCAGCGGCTCAACTCCAACCCCAATACCCAGCATATGTTCACGGGCGTTGAGCTTACCGAGAAGGGCGTGCAGTTGATGGCGGACTACGTGGCGCAGATCCGCGAATTGGTGGGGATGGATATTCCGCTTTCGGCCGACCACTTCGGACACATCGGCGTCAACAGTTGCATCCGGTTGGGCAAGGCGCTGACGAAATATAACATGGCGTGGCTGGAAGACATGATTCCGTGGCAGCGTACCGACCTCTTGAAGCAGATCGCGGACGCGGTGGACATCCCAATCCTTACGGGAGAGGATATTTATCTGAAGGAGAACTTCATCGAGTTGTGCCGAGCGCACGCGGTGGATATCATTCATCCCGACCTGGCGACTTCCGGGGGCATCCTGGAGACCAAGAAGATCGGCGACGCGGCCGAGGAACTCGGCGTACCGATGGCGATGCACTTTGCGGGCACGCCGATTTCCTGCATGGCAAACGTGCACTGCGCCGCCGCAACGGAGAACTTCCTGGTGCTGGAAAACCACTCGGTGGACGTGCCCTGGTGGAGCGACCTGGTGGATGGCGTGGAAAAGCCGATCGTCAACAAGGGGTTCATCGCGGTTCCGGAGAAGCCGGGGCTCGGTGTCACGCTGAACGAAGCCATGGTCAAACAGCACCTATTGGAGCCGGGGTATTTCGAGCCGACGCCGGAATGGGATCGGGAACGATCGGCGGATCGCCTGTGGAGTTAATGTTCGGTCCCGCCTGACAATTGCCAATGGGCGGAAGCGCGCGACCTCGGGGGCGCGCGCGCAGGCGTCCGCTACCTTTGCCCTGGGACACTACTGCGGGCGAACCCGGGCGCCTGGAAGGTTGGAGCGCACGGCCAGAATCAGGTCGTGCGCCTCGCCTTCCTTGGCGTTGCTGTAATAGCCCACTTGCGTGCCCGGCCGGATGAAAAAAACCGCGCCCTCGGTCACCGGATGCCGCACGTCCTTGCCGGCGGCGTCGCGACCCGCCACCATCTCACCGGAACCCCGCACCAGCAGATAGATCTCCTCTTCCGCCGCGTGATTGTGCGGGATGTTGGTTCCGCCGGGCGCGAAATCCATCAGGAAGAGGCTGTTCATCGTGTAGGCCGCGGCCAGTTTGTCGCGGCGGCTCGAGGTGAGCCCCATGAGCAGCTTGAACTGCGTGGTGGGGCCATGCTGGCCGAGGACCTGGAGTGGCACGTCGTCCGCGTTGGCCAACATGATCTTGGAGGGCAGCTCAACGCTACGGCCGGCAGGGGTCTGGTATCCCATGACCATGATCTTCACGGGCGCTTGGGAGGTGTTGGCGATGCCGTGCTTGACGCCGGCCGGAAGGTACAGGAAGTCAAACTTCTTCAGCGGCGCCTTCTCGTCAGCGTACAACAGGGTTGCGCTGCCCTCGGTGACGAAGTACATCTGCTCTTCGGCGGGATAGCTCACCACGGCGCTGGCTCCGCCCGGCGCGACCGTGAGTTCCCCGTAGCGGACCACGGCCTTCAATTGTTCGGCGTCGGAATCGCCAGCGCCGAACAGCGGCTTATAGGATGCGCCGGTCGTGTTGGCCGTCAGATCGTCCGGGCGCCGTTGTACCTGTGAGATTTCACGGCGCATGAAGCCGGAATCGGCTCCAGCCAGACACGCCCCGGCGGCCATCAGAAGGATTGCTGTTCGATTGACTGCACTGGTGCTCATGATGTCTCCTCTTGGCGCGCGCCTACTGGTACGAAACGCAGTTATCGCACCAGTTGCCGTCGTCGTCGAAATGCGGCCACGGGCCGGCGATGTGATAGTTCATCAGCCGGATCTTGTTGAACTCGGGCGTGGGCTCGAAATAGCCGGGCTCGCGGAGGTGCTTTTTCACCACCTCTTCATTGAGTTCCACACCGATGCCGGGTGTATCGGGGACCTTGACGTAGCCTTGCTGGATGATGGGCTTCTCAGGGCCGTTGACCAGTTCCTCCCACCACGGCATGTCCACGGCGTGGTTCTCCATGGCGAGAAAGTCCTGGAGTGTGGCGGCCATATGCACCGTCGCCATGGAATTCACCGGACCGCCGGCCATGTGGATCGCGGTGCGGATTTTGTTCTGGAACGCGTAGTCCGCGATGCGCTTGGTCTCGATGGCGCCGCCCGACGTGCCGGGGTCGGGATGGATGATATCCACCGCCTGGCCATCGATCAGGGCATCGAAACCACCCTGGAGTCCGAAGATATCCTCGCCGGAGAGAATCGGGGTTTCGGTGTTGTCGCGCACCTGCTTCAGTCCGCGCCAGTTGGTCCAGGGGATGATGTCCTCGGCCCACGCCAGTTTGTACGGCTCCATGGCCTTGGCGAGGCGAATGGCGGATTCAATGGTGAGGCGGCCGAAGTGGTCGCAGGCGAGTGGCATGTCTTTGCCGACCACGCCGCGCCCCATGGCGAGGAATTCGCAGAGGTAGGCCAGGCCCTTGTCGCTCAACTGGCCGTCCGGCCCACGCGCGCCTTCCCGGTTGCCGACCAGCGAGGTTTGCAGGTCCATCTTAAAAAAGGTGAAGCCCTGTTTCTTACGCAGCGCCATGCGCTTCTCATACGCCTTGATGTCGGTAGTGCTGGTTGTGTCGCAGTAGACGCGGACACGGTCGCGCTTCTTTTCGCCGAGCAACTTCCACAACGGGACACCCAACACCTTGCCCCGGATATCATTGAGGGCGATGTCGATGGCGCTGTAACCACCGCCGGCGCGGGCATGGCCGGAAAACGAGCGAATGGTGCGCAAGATCTGCTCCGTGCGCATCGGGTCCTGGCCCAGAAGCATGCCCTTGAAGATGAGGGCATTGTCCTTACCGCCGGCATCGCGCACTTCGCCGAGGCCGTAGACACCCTGGTTGGTGTCGATGCGGATGACGGGGTAGTCGTAGTTCGCCGCAATCGTCAGGGCGCGCATGTCGGTGATCTTCAGATTGCTGGGGGCCGAGTTGGTGTTGACCGTTTGGGGCGGCTGTTCGGGGCGGCCTTGCGCATCCAACGTGGGCTTGGTGAGTTGGAAAACACCGGCGAGCGCGGCGGCGTTTACGGTTCTTTTGAACATTTTGCGGCGGCTGATGACACCCATTGGGCTTCTCCGTGGCTTCGGAATCATACTGTACTATCCGAAAATAGCAGAGAGCGCGCGTGTGTGGGGATACCGGTGACCCGTCTTATTCGATAAACTCCGCGCTCAGGATCTCCGCGACCTGCCCGCGCAAGGCCGGTGCGCGGTCAACCGCGGCCCATACCGTGCCGTAAGTTCGGGGCTGAGCCGCGCGACCGCTTCGCCGAGGATCGTCAGCTTTTGAGGACGGCCAAGCAAAGCGTCTCGTCGGCCTTGAAATCGGCCCCCGTTCGCCCGGCGACCGCTTTCGCGATCCAGTGCGACGCTTCCATGATGTCGGTCAGACGCTATGGATCACGCCGGGCCGGATGAGGGGCTTCAGTGCGGGCTTGACCGCCAGATCGACCCGGCGACCCAGCAGGGCAGTGAACTCACGCATCATCGCAGCAACGCCCAGCAGTCCAGGGCGCGCGTCGGACAGGAAATCCACCAGCAGGTCGAGATCGCTGTCTGGCCGCATCTCGCCGCGGGCAGCCGAACCGAACAGGAATAACTCCTTGACCTGGTGGCGCCGGCAGATGTCGGCCATCGCGGACTCGGGCAACTCGATTCCAGCAGCGGTGGTCATAGAGTCGATTCTCGCTCCCCATTGTCCGCTAGTCCGCAAGAACCAATCTGTCACTAAGTGCCTACGCCTTAAGAATGCTCTTGAGAACACCATCCCAAGGTGCCCGGTACTGCTTGGTGCACATCGCGGCCGCTTCCTTATCGCCGACCACCACTTCCTTCTCGGGATCCCAATGAATGACACGTCCGCCCAGGCGAAGCGACATGTTGCCGAGCGTGCAGATGACCGCCGTTCGATGGCCCATTTCCAGGTCGCAGAACGGCTTGTTGCGGCTCTTGATGCAATCGATCCAATCGCGTTTGTTGGCGTTGAACATCTGGTTTTCCAGCGATTCACCTCCCGCCGCACGCGCGGCCCCGGGGGCGGGGGCGCTTTCCGCTGGGCCGCGGCCCCCGCCCGGTGCCCTTCCTGTCCCAGCCTGCGCCTCAATCCATGGCACCGATTGCGTGCCGTTGTACACCGGACCGCCAACCGGATGCCCCACAAATCGTGGAATCATGTTGACTGGGTCGCTGTGCATCTCGGAAACAACCTGGTTGGAACCTAAGAGCAGGTCGCCTTTGTTGCCCATCACCACGGACCCGCTGGATTCGCGGTAACCGTTCGCTTCGCGAACCCCCATCGTCAGCATGTAATTCGGAAACGTGTAGAGGCACTCCTGCAAGTCTGGCGTTTCGCCGTCATCGTCCAGCGTGAACCGCCCACCGAACGACACAACCTTGGTCGGGCCTTTCGCCCCCATGACCAACAGAAATGCAGCCACATTGTGCGCTCCCAGGTTAGTCAACTGCCCGCCCGAATAGTCCCAGAACCAGCGGAAATGGTAGAGTCCGCGGTGCCCCTGGTAGGGCCTCTTGGCCGCCGGCCCAAGCCACATATCGTAATCGAAATCGGCTGGCGGATCGGTGACCGGTGTCTTCCCGAAACCCGGATAGACGTTGCGCCCACCGGCCCCTAACTTAACCATCTGGATCTTGCCCAGCACGCCGCTGTCGACAATCTTCTTAGCCGTCTGGTAGCCCGGGTTATGATTCCGCTGCGTCCCCACCACCACCACGCGCTTGTACTTATTCATCGCTTGCAGCATCCACTTGCCTTCGTCGATGAAAACCGTGAGGGGCTTCTCCACGTAGACGTCCTTGCCGGCTGCGCACGCCATGATCGTGAGCAGGGCATGCCAATGGTCCGGCGTCGCCACCACCACTGCATCGACGTTCTTGTCTTCGTACATCTTGCGGAAGTCTGTGTAGCCTTTGGCGTTCGGGCTTTCCATATACGCCAGACCTTCCGCCACCCGCGGCTTGTAGACATCGCACATGGCGACTCTGTCCACGTCCTTGAACGACGTCTTGAAATTGTAGACGTGTTGCTTCCCGATCAGCCCGAAGCCGACGAAGCCGACTCCCACTCGATCGTTGGCCCCAAGCACCCGGTTGTACGATGCCGCGGTTAGCGCTGTCACACCGCCCAGAAAACCCCGGCGGCTGGTTTGCTTCAACTCCTCTTCCATTGACCTTCTTCTCCTTTTGCCGACTCCACTTCGCCACCGCGGCCCGGCTGCACAACCCAAGTGCATTGCCGGCGCGCGCCGGAACGATGGCTTGAGTATAGGCCAATTCCCGGGCCCCTCGCAGAAATATCTTAGGCAGCGGCCGGGCCTGCCTAGCTTCCGCCTCTATCGCACAGCAGCAATGTTTTCGAGGTCCGCCCAGCACCCGCGCCCCTCCAATCCCGCACGTCCCCGGCCACCGTAGTGGCTACCCACCTTGAATGGGTATATGCTACTTTCAGACCGGGAATTCGCTTCGCAAGTCCTGGTAAGGGAGAATAGTCCTGATGTCATCGAGACGATCGTTCCTCGTCGGTTCCGCGCTTACCGCTGCTGCGTCACGCTCCGCGGTGGGTGCCAATGAGAGGATCCGCGTGGGGTTCATCGGCACCGGCACGCGCGGCAGCTACATGGCGACCGTCGCCGAGGATCTTGAGGATTGCCAGATCCTCGCCATGTGCGACGTCTATAAGCCTACTCTCGAGTCGGCTGTCGCCAAGTTGAAGACTAAGCCGGTGGACACTTACACCGACTACCGCCGCATCCTGGAACGCACAGACATCGACGCCGTCTATATCGCCACGCCGGACCACTGGCACTCTCAAATGATCATTGAGGCCAGCCAGGCCGGCAAGGACGTGTACTGCGAGAAGCCGCTGTCGAACAATATCGAAGCCGGCTGGAAGGCCGTGGAGACCGCTAAGAGGTTGAAGCGCGTGGTTCAGATCGGCTTGCAGCAGCGCAGTTGGGACCATTTCCAGAAGTGCTGCGAGTTAGTGCAGAGCGGCATGTTCGGAACTATCTTTCATTGCCAATTGCACTGGCAGGGCTCCTACACCCGCCCCGCGGAGCAGCCCGCGCCCGTCCCCGAAGGCCTCGACTGGGAGTTGTTCCAGGGCCCCGCGCCAAGGCGCCCCTACTCCCCTTCGCGCAGCAGGAACTGGCGCGCTTACTACGATTACGGCGGTGGAATCATCACCGACCAGGGCGTGCACATCGCCGACGTCGTGGCCTGGTACATGAATACCCGCGCACCCATCAGCGTGTCGGCGGCGGCGCAGTACGTTCAGGTGCTGCCTCCCAACTCGGAGTGCCCGCCGGATTCCTTCCAGATTTCCTGCCAGTTTGACAAGTTCGTGATGTCATACACCAATGCCTATTTCCCGCAGACGGATTACCTCTCCGACCAGGGCAATTATTTCTATGGCAGCCGCGGCGCGTTGCACATTAACCGGCAGAGCTACACTTACCGGCCGATGCCGGGCCGGGCGGGGGCACCCCGCGCCGGCGCGCCCGCTCCGCCCTCCTTCGAGCCTTTCAACACCAAGTTTGCCTACGTGGGAAAGCCGGCCGACTCCGCCCACATCCGTAACTGGCTGGACTGCATCAAGTCCAAAGGTACACCCAGGACAGACCCCGAGACCGGCTTCTATTCCACGCTGCCCTTGCTGATGGGGCTGCTCGCCGTCCGCAACGGCAAGACTTACATTTGGGACGAGAAGACCCACACGGCTAAGGCCTAGTGGACTAGAGGAGAACACATCATGATAACTGCTAAAAACCGTCGCCAGTTCCTGCTTGGCTCGGCAGGGTCGCTAGCCGCCGCCGGCGTCCTCTCCCGGGGCGTCGCCCTGGCCGCCACGCGGAAGATGAAGCTAGACCTGAACACCGGCAATATTGGCGTGAAGGCCAACCTGCAACAACAAATCGATTACGCGGCCAAGTACGGTTTCGAAGCCTTCGACCCCAACATCAATGAGCTCGCCGCTCTCTCCGATTCCGCCATGAAACAGGTATTGGACGATATAGCGGCCAAGAACCTCGGTTTCGGTTTCGTGGCTCAATCCATCCCTGTCGCCCAGACGGATGAGCAGTTCGCGGAGTGGACCAAGACGACCTTGACCGGATGGGCCAAGACGCTGCAACGGGCTAAGATGACGCGCTTCTGCACCTGGCTAACCCCTTCCGATGCCCGGCTCACCTACCTGCAAAATTTCAAGCTGCACGCCAGGAGGATGACCGCCGTGGCCACCGTGCTCGGAGACCACGGCATCTCTTTTGGCCTGGAGTACGTCGGGCCCAAGACCTCCTGGGCCAGCCGCAAATACCCCTTCATCCACACCATGGAGTCGATGAAAGAACTGATTGCCGAGATGGGGAAGAGCAACGTGGGTTTCCTGATCGACAGTTGGCACTGGCACAACTCGGGCGAAACCCCGGCCGATATTCTGACCCTCAAGAACAAGGACGTCGTCGGCGTCCACCTCAATGACGCCCCCAAAGACGTCCCCGTCGACCAATTGCGCGACGGCCAGCGCGAGATTCCCTTGGCTACCGGCGTAATCGACACAGCCGGCTTCGTGAACGCGCTGAATCAGATCGGCTACGACGGCCCCATCGCCGCCGAGCCCCTCGGCTCAAGCGTCCGCAACTTACCGCCCGACGAGGCGCTGGCCAAGGTTGCTGAAGTCATGAAGAAGGCCGTGGCCCTCATACAGTAGCCTCCAACCACTCGATGGCTTAGCCGGTGCGGGTCAGGCGCCGGCTGCTGCCGAACGGCCCGCCCGTCCATCCTGTGTTGACCAGCCAGCAGGTGACGCCGTGCTTCAACAGGCGCGCTTTAAGCATTTCCCCGGAGGCATAAGGGCGCACCATGAACGGACCGCCGAAGCCGCTGGCGTTTGCGGCGGGGCTTACAACAACCTTTAGTACTCCTCCCTTTATAATGGACGTGATCATGCGACAACTCATTCTTTCTTTCCTCCTCTCTAATGCCCTCCTGCTGGCGCAGCGCGATATTCCCCCCGGATCGTTGAACAAACCTGAGCGGCTTGAGTGGTTTCGCGACCAGGGATTCGGTTTGTTCATTCACTGGTCGGTTGACAGCCAAACCGGCGTCGTGATTTCGCATTCGCTGGCTGGCGCGGATCAAGCTTACACCAAGCGGTTCTTTGAAGAGCTGCCGAAGACATTCAATCCGCGCAAATTCGAGCCCAGGGATTGGGCCGCGCTGGCGAAATTGGCCGGCATCAAGTACGTCGTCTTCACCGCCAAACACCATTCCGGATTCACCATGTGGGACACCAAGACCACTGACTTCGGCATCATGCACACGCCCTACCAGCACGACCCGACGCGCGAAATCCTAGACGCGTTCCGCGCGCAGGGCATTGCGCCTGGTATCTACTTTTCGCCGGACGATTTCTGGTGGCTTTGGAAGAACAAGATCGACATACAGCGAGGCATTCCAGGTGTGCAGCCGCGCAATAATCCGGGCTTGATGAAACTCGACTTGGCCCAGGTCCGGGAGTTGATGGGGAACTACGGGCCTATCGATGTCGTTTTCTTTGACGGCGAACCGCAGGGTCTCCGCGATCTCGCGTGGAAGCTGCAGCCTAATACGATTGTGACTCGTGGGGCGATTCAAACTCCAGAACTCTATGTGCCCGGCGTTCCGCTGGAAGGGGCCTGGGAGGCCAACTTCACCATGGGCACGGCGTGGCAGTACCAGCCCCAAAACGAACTGTACAAGACCGGCGGTCAGGTGATCGACATCCTGGTGGAGACGCGCGCTAAGGGCGGCAATCTGTTGTTGAACATTGGCCCGAAGCCCGACGGCGAACTGCCCATTGAGCAGGAAGAACGCCTGCGCGAAGTGGCGCTGTGGATGCAAGTGAACCAGGAGTGCATCTACAACGTGCGCCCCTGGGTGATCACGAACGAACAAAACATCTGGTACACGAAGGCGAAGGACGAAGCCACGGTCTACGCCATCGTGAAGCAGCAGCCGCGCTGGGCGCGTGGCCAATGGCACGACTTCGTTTTGAAGAGCGTGCAGGCCACACCGCAGTCCGTCGTGAGCGTGTTGGGGCAGAACGGCCATGTGCTGGAATACAGGCCCGAAGTGAATCCCGAGCCCACCCTGAAGCAGGAATCCGACGGGCTGCATATTCGTGCAATGTTCACTCACCGGCTTCAAGACAACAGCAAGTGGCCTAACCCCATTGTCTTGAAGATTACGAATGTAATACCCGCGTTCACACCGCCGAAGCTGGAGACGAAGGGCGCCAAATTCGACGCCGGTACGAAGACCGCGTTGCTGACCGGAACCCTCCAGGACCTGGGGAAGGCGCCCTCCTTGGAGGTCGGGTTTGAGTACCGCAACATCGTCGGTTTAGACGCCAGCGACCGCTCCATTCCCTGGCAACAAGGGCCATCCACAACGCTCGGCGCTCCAGGTGATTTTGGGTTGAAACTACCGGACCTGAATCCAGAGGGAGTCTACGAATACCGCGCCTACGTGAAGCATCCGCTTTTGACTATCTACGGCGCGGACAAGCGCCTGCCCATGAAATGAAAATTGCCGCCATTCAGAGTACACACCGCTGGCCGAGTGGCGCGGCCGATCGAATCCCAGCGTGCTTGCCCAGTGACGCTCCGAGGTGTGCGGATCCGGAAACGAGCACCCCAGCAGGCATTTTAGGCTCGCTCGCCGAGCCCCTCAGTCCTTCTTTAACTGCGTCTTGGCAGTTTTTCCGGCATCATGTTTCGTCCCTCTACGAAAGGGATTCACTTTGCTTAGCGCTCGCACAAACCGGTTCCCGGAATTCTGCGGTTGCGCCGGCGCGGCCTCTTGCGACGTAGGCGCCAACTCGGCAGCAGTCCCCGATACCGCGGACCGCTCCGCCCCTTCTGGCGCTTCCACGGAATCCGTCTTTAGGACGAGCGGTTCGGGCGCTTCCACCGGCCGCGGAGAAACTGGATTCGGCGCCGGCATTGCCTCCGTCGGCTGCCGTTCTCCGCTGGTCACCCGGAGTGCGTCCTTTGGCTGCCGTTTGCTGGCCCGCCGCATCGCTGGCACCCGGGATTCCGCGCGAGGGCGCGCGTTTGCGGCCGGCTTCTCCGTCTCTGCCGGCACTTCCGGCGTTGGCGGAACCACTCCGGGAGCTTCCGGCTCAACCCGCGCCGCTACCGCCGGCGACGCCCACACCGCATCGTGTTTGGCCTTGGCCGCCGCTCGCGATTTGCTTTCCGTGGCCTGCACGCGTGCCGCCGCCGGAAAGAATCGAATCGTATAGAAGCCCGCCACTAGCGCGGCCGGCACCAGCACCATCAGCATGGCGGCGCGCGAAGGGTGAAGCCCTCGCAATCGCGAAGTCAGTTGCGGCAGCGTGGCCTGCCACGTTTTCCGAGGGCTGCGTGGCATGGCCATCGGAGGGGCGCCCGCGACTGCATTCTGCAGAGCCAGCCGGAATTCGTCCGCCGATTGGAACCGCATCGCCGGATCTTTCGCCACCGCTTTCCGCACAATGTCGTCCAGTGCCGCCGGCACCTCGGAGTTTCGCGAACTCGGCAGCGCCGGCTCCGTTTCCACATGGGCGCGCATCACCGCGAAGGCTCCCTCGACTTCAAACAACTTTCCCCCCGTGAGCATCTCGTGCAGCACAGCCCCCATTGCATAGAGGTCCGTCCGCGCATCCACTGCCCCAACCCCCCTGACCTGCTCGGGAGACATGTACCACGGCGAGCCCAGCGGCACTCCCGACGTAGACAGTCGAAGATCGGTCGCGCTCCGCGCCAGGCCGAAATCCGTCAGCTTCGCCATGAAGTCTGGAGTGATGATGATATTCGCCGGCGCCACGTCCCGGTGAATGACGCCGGCCTCATGAGCGTAGGCGAGCGCCCCGAGCACCTGGCTGGTGAAATCCACCGCGGTCGCGACAGGCAGCGGCCCGGCCGCCACCATGCGCTGCAAAGATTCGCCTTCCACGAACTCCATCACCAATGCGATCGAGTCGCCGTCTCGCACCGCGTTGTAAAGCGCCACGATGTTCGGATGGTGCAGACGGGCCTGCACCTGGATCTCGCGCTCGAACCTCCGCACCTGCTCGGGGTCGCTACTCGAGCCCGGCGGCAGAAGTTTCATCGCCTCGATTCTCTTGGTGATTAAGTGCTCGATCTTGTACACCGCTCCCATGCCGCCGGAGCCGGCGATATCGATCACCCTGTAATCGCCCACTACATCGCCTATCCGGATCGGTTTCATGCTCAGTGCATCGCCACGAAAAAGAGGACAAGCAACCCGATCGCGACGCAAAGCAAGCCGAGTACCCACGCCTTCCTGCGAGGCCTCCCGGCTTCAGCCTGCCCGGGAAATCGCGATACCATCGTTTCCGCTATCGCCTCCACCGGCGCCGCCGGCTGCGCAGTCGCTCTCGCGGGGCACTTCAGCGCCGCCAGCGCCATGCGGAACTCCCGCGCGCTCGAAAATCGTTCTTCGGGTTTCTTGGCCAGCGCGGTAAGGACAATCCGCTCCAGTTCCGGCGCAATCCCCGGATTCAGCGAACTAGGTCGCGGTGGCTGCTTACTCACCTGCGCCACCATGATGTCGAAATCGTTCGGACCGTCGAAGGGTACCCTCCCGGTCAAGGCCTGGAACAACAGCACACCCACCGAATAGAGATCCGCCCTGCCGTCCAGCGCGCGCACTCCCATCACCTGCTCGGGAGAAATGTACCTGGCATCGCCCAGTACGGCGCCGGCCTTGGTCAAGTTCACGTCGGATGCCGGTTTCGCCAGGCCGAATCCCCCTAACTTGACCTCCCAGCCCGGCGTGATCATCACATGTTCCGCCGTGATGCCGCGGTGTACAATTCCGAGAGCATGCGCCTCTTCCAACCCGGACAGCACCTCGCAGATCGCCCGGATCGCCTCCGTCGAGAGCAGTGGACCAGGCCGGCAAAGCTCCGCCAGTGTCGTGCCCTCGACGAACTCCGCCGTCATCACCAGGCGCCCGTCCAGTTCCAACGCGTCGTGGAACGCGACGATGTTCGGATGCGACAGGCGGGTGTGAATCTTGATCTCGCGGAGAAGGCGCTCCAGGGATTCCGGATCGTCGTATGAGGCTCCCGGCAGAGCCCTCAGCACTTCAAACTCGCCCGTGACCAGATTCTTTACCTTGTAGGTAATTCCTGCTTTGGGTTTTTCGACGATACCAAGGAACTCATAGTTGCCAACGGTTTGACTAGGTTGGGTCATTATCTGGGCACACAATCCAGTGCGATTTTAAGGGAGCAGGCGCCACCCAGTCAATTACCCATTACTAGCACGCCCAGGACTTATCCAAAGTTAATATGCGAAGTGGAGTGGGGGGAGACGCTGGAAGGATTTGAACCCCCTGCAAAAAATGCGCACGCCGAATCCGTTGCCGGCGGTGATATTGTTATAACCAGAGGAGGCCGCTCCACTCGGACCGGATAACCTAAATGATGCGACCCACACGGGGATTTCTGCTTTCCTGCTGTACCGCCAGCCTGATGTTTGCCCAGGCCGCTCCCCAGAAACAACTCACCGCCCGCGAGCTTTTCTACGCCGCCGCGCAAGCTCCCCCCGCGGCCAAGACCGGCGCCGCGCGGCCTCCCGCCAGGCGCTCCACCGCCACACCCGCCAAACCCGTGGAGATCGCGCGCGCCGATGCCAGGCCGCCGGCACTTCGCACCACTGCGTCTGTGGCCCAACCCGCCGCCCCGCAGCCGGCGCCCGCCACCGCACCCATGCCCGCCAGCGGTGCGCCGCCCCTCGGACTGCGCTACACCGTCCTCAAACTCGCCGCCGACAATACGGGCACGGAAGTCTCCAACGACACCGTCTTCCACGCCGGCGACCGCATTCGCTTCAGCGTCGAAGCCAACGCCCCCGGCTATCTTTACATCGTCAATCAGGGCTCCAGCGGCAACTGGAAACCCATGTTCCCCTCCGCCGAAATCGAGGATGGCAACAACCGCATCGAAGGCTGGCGTCCCTACACCATGCCGCCCAAATCGCGCCTGGCTTTCGATAGCACGGTCGGCACCGAGAACCTCTTCATCGTCTTCTCGCTCCAGCCCGAGGCTGACCTCGAAACCATGATCTACTCGCTCCAGGGCAAAAAGAAGGCCGCGGCCGCCGCCCCCGAAGCGCCCGTGCAATCCTCCAAGGAATTGATCCTGGCCGTCAACATCTCCAACACCGCCGTCGATCGCATGCGCGCCGTCTACGCCCGCGACCTCATCATCGAGAAAGTGGACCCCAACACCCCCGGCGATAAGAAGGAGACCGCCGTCTACGTGGTCAACCCCACGGGCAGCGCCGATTCGCGCGTGGTCGCCGATCTACACCTGGTGCATCAATGATCCGCCTGACGTCCACGCTCTGCCTCGCCGCGGCGCTGGCGTTTCCCCAGACCGGCAGTAACGTCTCCCGCACCATGACCGAAGGTTCGCACCGCATGGAACTCGTGCTCGAACGCCTCGATCGCGATACCTGGCGCACCATCGATCCCGGACTCGTGCTGGCCCAGGGTGACCGCGTCCGCTTCAAATTCCGCACCAACTTCGATGGCTTCCTCTACGTCATGAACCAGAGCACCAGCGGAACTTACGAACAGCTCTTCCCCCGCGCCGAAACCGGCCAGGACAACCGCATTACCGCCTCGAAGGAATACCAGATCCCGGCCACCAGCGCCGCCTTCCGCATCGCCGGACCCGCCGGTCACGAGACGGTCTACTGGCTGGTCACGCCCGCGCGGCTCACCGATGCCGCCCCACGCTACCAGCCGCCGCCCGCCACCAAGGCCGCGCCGCCCACCCTCATCCCACGCTGCGATGACACCATCCTCAAATCGCGCGGCGATTGTGTCGATCCCTCCGCCGGCCCCAGACTCGTGCCCCGCGGGGAAGCCATCCCGCAGAACCTCACCGGCCCCGGTATCGGACGCGAACAGCGCGACCTCCTCTTCCTGCGCCAGAAAAACACCGCCGTGATCTCGTCTCCCGTGCCTCTCGCCGGCCCGGTAATCTACGAATACCGGCTGGCACACCGGTGATCGTCATGCGAATACCACTCCTCCCAGCGACGCAGACTGTCTTGGATCCGCAGCCCTTCAGCCCGCCAATCCGCGCGAAGCTCGGACTTTTTCCCTCCCGTGAACGCGTGAATCGCGTCCCGCTCACCACCCTCGTCTTTAGCCTGGCGCTCTGCGCCTCCCTGGCCTTCGCCCAGCAGCCGCCGCAAAACCAGCAGCGCGATCTCAAAGTGGAAAGGCTCGATACCCTCCCCGCGGACACCGCCAAACCCCTCCAGATTCCGGTCAGCTACGCCGTCATCGTCGGCATCTCGCGCTACCGCAACCTGGCCGACAAGGACCAGCTCCAGTTCGCCGAACGCGACGCCCAATCTATCTTCACCGCGCTCATCAGCCCCGAAGGTGGCAATTTCCGCGTCGAGAACGTGCACGTGCTCACCAACGACAAAGCCACCCTCGCCGACGTGCGCCGCGAGATCGGTACCTGGCTCCCCAGTGTCGCCAGGGAGGATGACCGCGTCCTCATCTACTTCGCGGGCCACGGTTTCATGTACCAGGGCAAGGGCTACCTGGCGCCCTTCGATTTTGAACGCGACCGCATCGCCCAGACCGGATATCCCATGGACGAACTCGCCAGCGTCATCGGCGGCAAGATCAAGGCCAAGTCCAAAATCCTCCTCACCGACGCCTGCCACTCCGGCGCCATCTCTCCGGAGGACACCGAGAATCTCAACCAACGCTTCGGCGATCTCAGCAAGAGTCTCTTCTCCCTCACCGCCAGCCGCGCCCGCGAGCAGTCTTTCGAAGTGGCCGATCTGAAAGGCGGCCACGGCGTCTTCACCTACTACGTCGTGCAGGGCATGGAAGGCGCCGCCGATACTTCCGGCGATGGCGTGGTCACCGCCGACGAACTCGCCGAGTACGTCCACACCCAGGTGCGCGAGTACACCACCAACCGGCAGAACCCCACCTCCGACAAGGCCAACTACGATCCCGAAATGCTGCTGGCCTACGTTCCCTCGAAAGCCAGGCCCGCCGCCGCCCCCGCGCCCAAGTTCGGTACCCTCATCTTCGAATCCAATATGAATGGCGTCGAGGTGTTCGTGGATGGCAAGACCATTGGCGTGCTCGAAAAAAGTAAGCCGGTCAGCGCTCCCGGACTGGCTCCCGGCGAGCACACCGTGCAGGGCGTCAAGATGGGTTATGAGCCCGATGGACCGCGCCAGGAAATGGTCTACCCCGGCCAGGATTCCCCCGTCCGTATCCGCATCCTGATTCCCCGCCGCCGCAACAAGGCCGCGGCCGACTTACTTCAGGAAGGTATGAAGTATTATCACAGGGGCAATGAACAGGAGTACAAGAAAGCTGTGGCCTCCTTCGAGAGCGCCCTCGCCGCCGACCCAACTTACAGCCAGGCGGCCTTCTATCTGGGCCGCACTTACAGTGCGCTCTTCGATTACGAAAACGCCGCCCGTTCCTATAAGCTGGCCATCCAGTTGGACCCGGACTATCTGGAAGCCCACGCCAACTATGGCGGCATCCTGCTGGATACCGGGGACGTCGATGAAGCCGTCCGCCAATTGAATACCGTCCTCCAGCGCGAGCCCGCCCACCCCGTCGCCCTCACGCTGGTCGCCCAGGCCTATCGCTTCAAGGCGCTCTATCCGCAGTCCATCGAGGCCGCCCGGAAAGCCATCCAGGTCAACCCCAAAACCGCCGAACCGCATCTCTGGCTGGCCGATAGCTTACGCCTCAGCGGTAAGTTTGCCGAAGCTCGCCCGGTGTATTCCGAATAC
The DNA here is from genome assembly GCA_025361425.1 of Candidatus Solibacter sp. Classification (GTDB taxonomy): domain Bacteria; phylum Acidobacteriota; class Terriglobia; order Bryobacterales; family Bryobacteraceae; genus Solibacter. The sequence goes on from JANYAH010000361.1 coordinate 16,583, forward strand.
CTCAAGCTCAGTGATTTCGATAGTAAGTTGGCCGGTAAGTTGAATTATTATGTGCTCGGCTCGCTGGTCGGCATGGGCCGCAAGAAGCGCGTCGCCGAACGCGATATCTGGAACGACCTCCATAACATGGCCTGGTTCGGCATGTGCGAATGCGAGCGCAAAACCGGCAATCTCGATACCGCCATCGCCGAGTGCCAGAAGGCTCTCACATACGATGCCAAAGACCCCTTCGCCCACTACACCCTCGGACTCGCCTTCATGACCAAGGCCGTCAAGAACGGCAGCGTCGCCGAACTTGATCCCGCCCTCAAGCACTTCCAGCAGATGCTGGACCTCAACCCCGACATAGACGAAGCCTCCATTGCCCGCAAGAACATCGCCAACATCCAGCAATACCTCAGCCAGCCGCGCTGACGGCTCCTGCGTTATCATTTCCGTGTGCGCACCGTAACTCTCCCAATCCTCATCGCTCTCTTCGTCCTCCAAGCAAGGCCGGCGAACAACTTCTCTCTCTCCGTCGACAACATCATGCGCGGACCCGCGCTGGTCGGCTACGAACCCACCGGCGTCCGCTGGTCGCACGACAGCAGCCGCATCCTCTTCCAGTGGAAGCAGAACACCGACAAGGAAATCGCGCCCATGGACACCTACACCGTCAACCGCGACGGCAGTGGCCTGCGCAAACTCACCGATCAAGAGGTCAGGCAACTTCCTCCCGCGTTCGGCGATACCACCAAAGACAAGCGCCTCATGGTCTACTCCAGCGCCGGCGATCTCTACACCTTGGACAACACCTCCGGCAAGATTACCCAACTCACCAAGACCACCGACGCCGAAACCAATCCTCGCTTCACGCGGGACGGTACGCGCATTTCCTTCACCCGCAACGGCAACCTCTACGTGATGTCGCTGGATAGCGGCCTGCTTGTGCAACTCACCGATATCCGCGGCGCGGCCACGCCTACGACTTTGGCGCCGACAGCAGGCGGCGGTCGCGGCGTCGGCGGCTTAGGCGGAGGCCGCGGGCAAGGTGGCGGGCGCGGCCCCGTTGCCGATGCGCCCCCCGAACCGCTCGGCAGCGATAGTCAGGAATACCTCAAGAAGGAACAGAAGGAACTTCTTCAGGTGGTCCGCGACCGCGTCGAACAGCGCGAAGAGCAGCGGAAGAAGCGCGCCCTGGAGAGCGCCGCCGCGCGCAAGCCCTTCACCTTACAGGCGCGCCAGACCGCCGGCGGACTGCAACTCACGCCCGATGAGAAGTACGTCGTCGCCAGCGTCTTCGAAACCGCCGCCACGCCCGCCAAGAACACCATCGTTCCCAACTACGTCACCGATAGCGCGTATACCGAGGACATCCCCGGCCGCCCCAATGCCGGCGATACCCAGGGCGCCTCGCGCCTCGCCATCCTCAACGTGGAGACCGGCGAAGTGAAGTGGGTGGATCACGGCCAGAAAAAAGCACCCGCCCCCGCCCGCACGGAAACCGCCCCGCCGCCGCCTCAGGGTGCGCCGGGACGCGCGGCCCCTTCCACGGAGCGCGATATCCAGATGAGCGCTCCCCTCTGGAGCGAAGACGGAACCAAGGCCGTCATCACCGCCCGCTCCGCCGATAACAAAGACCGCTGGCTCTTCGCCCTCGATCCGGTCACCGGCCAGACTCGCGTTCTGGTCAACATCCATGACGACGCCTGGGTCGGCGGTCCGCAGGGCTCCGCCAACACCTTCGGTTGGATGAAGAACGATCGCGAGGTTTTCTTCATCGGCGAGAGAACCGGCTACGCCCAACTCTACGCCGTCCCATTCGAGGGCGGCGAACCGCGCGCGCTCACCACCGGCAATTGGGAGGTGCTCAACCTGCGCCAGTCCAGGGATAAATCCAAGTTCTACATAGTCGCCAACGCCGATGGCCCCGCCGACCAGCTCCTGTACGAAATGCCCGCTGACGGCGGCGCGCTCACACGCATCTCCAAGTCGCCAGGCAAGCACACCGCCGTCCTCTCACCCGACGAGCTTTGGATCGCCGACGTCTACTCCTACTCCAACAAGCCGCCGGACCTCTACCTCCAGGAGAACCGTCCGCGGCAAGATCTCAAGCGGCTCACCACCTCACCCTCGGCCGAGTTCGCGCAATACGCCTGGCAAGATCCGCCCATCGTGATGGTCCCCGCGCGTGACGGCATCAAGGTCCCGGCGCGCATATACAAGCCCGCCAGTTACAAAAAGGGCGGCCCGGCGGTCATCTTCGTTCACGGCAGCGGGTATGTGCAAAACGCGGACCATAAGTGGTCCACTTACTACCACGAGTACATGTTCCATCACTTATTGCTGGAGCGCGGCTATCTCGTCCTCGATGTGGACTACCGCGGTTCCGCCGGTTACGGCCGCGACTGGCGCACCGCCATCTACCAGCATATGGGCGGGAAGGATCTCGACGACATCGTCGATGCCGCCAAATACGCCGTCGCGCAGCATGGCGCCGACCCCAAAAAGCTTGGACTCTATGGCGGCAGCTACGGCGGTTTCATCACGCTGATGGCGCTGTTCACTCAGCCCGACGTCTTCGCCGCCGGCGCCGCGCTCCGCCCCGTCACCGACTGGGCCACTTACAACCACGGCTATACGTCGGATATCCTAAACACCCCGCAGGCCGACCCCGAAGCCTATCGCCGCAGTAGCCCTATCTTTTTCGCCGAAGGCTTGAAAGGGGCGCTCCTCATCTGCCACGGCATGGTGGATACCAACGTCGAGTTCCAGGATACCGTCCGCCTGATGCAGCGCCTCATCGAACTACGCAAGGAAAACTGGTCGGTGGCGCCGTATCCGGTGGAAGACCACGCTTTCGTGCAGGCCAGTAGTTGGGCCGACGAGTACAAGCGCATCCTGAAACTTTTCGAGACGAATTTGAAGTAGATCAGGCCTCCCGGCCTGTCGTTCCGATAGATCAGGCCGCCACCGGCACCGCCACGCACTCATTTTTCCACGGAGGCCTGTCGGCAATGGCCTCCTGAACCCGGCCCACGAAGAGAGTCGCGTCGTCGTGCGGCGGCACGCCGCCGGCGAATGCTTCCGCGGTTTGCATCACGCCCTCCACAATGTCGCGGGCGCGTTGATCCGCGCAGTCCTCCACCGTTTTCAGGAATCGCGGCCACCCCCATTCCTCTCCCGACTGGTTCGTGGTCTCACACAATCCATCAGTGTACGCAACTAACACATCGCCGGGTTTGACCGAAACCACACCCTCGCGAAACGACGATTCCCGCAGCAGGCCGATCACCGGACCGCCCGGCTCCAGAAAGTCGGTCTGGAAATGAGCACCGTTCTTGCGCAATACAAAAGGCGGTTCGTGCCCCGCGTTGACGTAGTGAAGGCGGCCGCTCGATGGGTCGTATTCGCCGACAAACAGCGTCGCATAGCATTTGTCCGGACTGATCTCCGAGAAGAGCTTGTCGGTGGTCCGCACCAGGGCCTTGAGACTGAAGTTCCGCGCGCAACGCAAAGCGCGGATGATGCTGTGCAGGGAAGATTTCAGCAGCGTAACAGGCACCCCTTTGCCGCTGACGTCGCCTATCGCCAAGCCCAGATTCCCGTCGTTCATCTCAAAGTAGTCTATATAATCGCCGCCCACGCCGCGCGCCGGGCGCCAGTCGCCAAAATAGTCCAGCCCGGGAATCACCGGGTGCACCGAAGAAAAGTTCCGATCCTTCAATGTTTTTGGTGTCATCAGCATTAAGCTCACTTCATAATTATTGACGGTCGAAGCGCCCAAAAGGGCGCAGGAGATCACAATTCTTTACATACCCAAAAAAGTTGAAATAAAAAGTACACTGTGCCCAAAATACACATCCACGCCGGGGCCGTTTTCGTCGTCCCGTTTTCTTAGCCTTACACTAGTCCCTCCCACTGCGCGGGAAATAATCGTCCCCGACATTTGCCAACCGGTTTTCCAACCGTCCGCTATTATGTCAGCAGACATCATGACACAACGACCATTCGGCTGGACCGGGGAACAGGTCCCCGTTATCGGACAAGGCACCTGGATGATCGAGGGTGCGGCGGACGCGGAGCGCCGTAGCGTCGACGCCCTGCGCGCCGGCATCGATCTCGGTCTCACGCACGTCGATACCGCGGAGATGTATGGCGACGGACGGGCTGAAGAAATCGCCGGCCAGGCCATCGCGGGGCGGCGCGACAAAGTGTTCTTAGTGAGCAAAGTTCTGCCATCCAACGCGAGCTACGAAGGCACGCTGCGCGCGTGCGAGCGCAGTTTGCAACGCCTGGGCACAGATCGCCTGGATCTCTATTTGCTCCACTGGGAGAGCGACCAGCCAATCCGCGAAACCATGCGCGCCATGGCGCAACTGATCGACGAAGGCCAGATCCGCTTCGCGGGCGTGAGCAATTTCGACGTCGATCGCGTGCGGGCGGCGCAATCCGCGCTACCCAATCATCGCCTCGCGTCCAACCAGGTGCTCTATCATTTGGGCGAGCGCGGCATCGAGCGCACGCTGATTCCTTACTGCCAGGCGCAGGGGATCGCGGTGGTGGGCTACACGCCGTTCGGCAGAGCGAAGTTCCCGCGGCCAGATTCGCCGGGTGGCTGCGTGCTGGATGCAATCGCCCAACGCCACGGACGAACCGTGCGACAGGTCATCCTGAATTTCCTCACGCGGTTGGAGGGTGTCTTCACCATTCCAAAGGCGGGGAATCTGGAGCACACTCGGGAAAACGCCGGCGGTACAGGATGGGTGCTGCCGCCGGAAGACATCGCGGCGATCGACCGCGCATTTCCGGCGCCCTCGCGGGCTGTGCCTCTGGCGATGCTCTGAGGAAGCCGGTGAATCCGCCTACACTGCACGCATGCGCAGATTCGCCCCCATTACAGCTCTCTTCCGGACCTCGACGTGAAAACCCCCTACGTGGTGCTCCCGGCGTAGCGGTTAGTCGACATTGGCAAATCCGACTCCTTCCGAATCTTGTTCTTGCCTTTCTCTGCCTCTCTCTGCGATCTCTGCGCCTCTGCGTTGAAGGACGCCCCGCCGCGTCAAAGTGCTCACTCCAAAATCGGCAGCGCGTTTTCCCGCAGGCCGCCGTTCGTCACCCCGGCGATCCGCACGTCGATCAGCGCGTTCGCTTCGCGGCCCGCCGCCAGTTCCACCTTCAGATAGTTC
>JANYAH010000376.1 GCA_025361425.1 Candidatus Solibacter sp.
CCCACAGGTGTTTTCCAGACAGGACCTCAAACTACTAGACCAGATACTACGATCCAACGAACAATTCATACGCGCCGCCAGCCAGGACGCGTATTGGAAACTGTATTTTCTGCTCACCGGTGGGGCAAAGTGACACATGAGTGACATCGGCATTATTATCGTCACTTATAACTCCGCAGCCGAGATCGGCGCCTGCCTGGATGCCGCGCTCGCCAGCGGCGCGGAAACCGTCGTGATCGACAACGCCTCCCGTGATGGCACCATCGCGGAAGTCGCCCGGCGCGGAGTACGTTTGATCGCCAATTCCGGGAATCGGGGCTTTGCGGCGGCCGTAAATCAGGGTTTTGCCGTGTTGAAAAGCCCTTATGTTCTGCTGTTAAATCCAGATGCCGTGATTCAGACCGGTCTGGAACCTCTCCGCCAAGCCTGCGATCTGCCCGGGTCCGCCGGTGCCTGCGGCCAATTGGTGGATGCTACCGGTCAGCCGCAGCTGGGATTCATGGTGCGGGGACTGCCCACACCGGCGGCGCTGATTTTGGAAGCTCTCTTGCTGAATAGAATCTGGCCGGGGAATCCGGTGAACCGCCGTTACCGCTGCCTGGGCTGGGACAGTTCCTTACCTTCCACCGTGGAGCAACCCGCCGGGGCCTTTCTCATGTTGCGGCGAACGGTGTGGCAGGTACTGGGCGGGCTAGATGAAAGCTTCTTCCCGCTGTGGTTTGAAGATGTGGATTTTTGCCGCAGAATTCGAGATCGAGGGTTTAGTTTGTACTATATCCCGGAAGTTGTCGCGAAACATACGGGTGGCCATTCGGTCCCGCACCTTCCACTAGAGATGCGGCTGATTTACTGGTATCGTAGTTTAATAAGGTATTCAGCCAAGCACTTCCGTCCGTGCGCATTCCGGATGGTGTGTCTGGCCGTCGTGACGGGCTGTTTTGTGCGCGGTATTGCGAAATCGGCCTTACATCGCAGCTTTAGACCCATGGCAGCATATGGGAAGGTAGCCAGCATCGCGGGCCGCAGTCTGTTTCTTGGGTGTTAGGGACACGTTTTAACACAATCGGATTCTCAGGTTCTGGTTCATGGCGCACAACGACGTCGTATCCGTCACGATAGTGACTTACAATAGCGGCCGGTTCATCAAGCGGTGCCTGGAATCCGTTCTCGCGCAGCGCTACCGGTTGAAAGAGATCATCGTCGTCGATAACGCCTCTGGCGACGGCACCATCGACATCCTGGAACAGTTCGAAGATCGCTGCCAGGTTTACTACAACGACGAGAATGTGGGATTCGCCGCGGCGCAGAATCAGGCGATCCGGCTCTCTAACGGCGATTGGGTGCTCACCCTGAATCCCGACGTGCTGCTGCTGCCGAACTTCATTCAGGCGCTGGTGGACGCCGGCCAGTTCGATTCCAAAATCGGCGCGGTTTGCGGCAAGTTACTCACCATGACGAGCCACTTCGAGATTCCCGAAAAGCCCGTTGTGGATTCCACCGGCATGTATTTCAACCCCATGCTGCGCCACTTGGATCGCGGCAGCCAGGAAGTGGATAACGGCCACTACCTGCAATACGAATACGTTTTCGGCGCCACCGCCGCGGCCGCGCTCTACCGGCGCGCCATGATCGACGACATCGCGCTTGACGGCGAGTTTTTCGACACCGATTTCTTCGTCTACCGCGAAGACGCCGACGTCGCCTGGCGCGCCCAGTTGATGGGTTGGAAGTGCCTGTACGCACCCTACGCGCGCGGCTATCACGTGCGCAAGGTGCTGCCCGGCAACCGCCGCGCGCTGCCGCCGGAGATCAACATGCACTCAGTGAAGAACCGCTTCCTGATGCGCATCAAGAACATCTCGCCGGACCTTTACCTGCGCAACTGGCTTTCCATCACCACGCGCGACCTGACGGTGGTCATGTGCTGCCTGCTTTGGGAGCACACGTCGCTGAAGGCCTTCTGGCTCCTCGGCAAAAACCTGTCCCGCGTCCTGGCCAAGCGCCGCCGGATTCAGGCCGCCCGCCGCGTGGACGATCAATATATGGCGAGCTGGTTCCAGTACGCGCCGGTGAGCAGGCTGGCGCCGAAGAAGATGGCGCGTATGCTCTCGCGTTCCGAAACCGCTAAGACGTAAGTGCGCATCGCTCTACTAGGCACCCGCGGCATTCCCGCCAATTACGGGGGATTCGAAACCTTCGCCGAAGAACTCTCCACGCGCCTCGCCGAACGCGGCCATCAGGTCACCGTCTACTGCCGCGAACCGCATCCGGAATCCATGTACCGCGGCGTGCGCCTGCAATATCTCCCCACCATCCGGCACAAATACTTCGACACCATCGCGCACACCGCCGTCTCCACCTTGCATCTGCTCCGCCACCGCCCCGACGTCGCGCTCTACTGCAATGGGGCCAACGCCGTGTTTACGGTTGCCCCGCGCCTGCTGGGCGTTCCGGTGGCGCTTAACGTGGACGGCATCGAGCGCAAGCGCAAGAAGTGGAACCGCGCGGCGCGCGCGTGGTACCTGATATCGGAGTGGCTGAGCAAGTTCTGCCCGACGGTGGTGGTCACCGACGCGCGGACCATTCAGGAATACTATCGCCAGCGCTACCGCAAGGAGAGCGTCTTCATCCCCTACGGCGCCGAAGTGGGAAAAGTGAATTCCGCGGCGGTGCTGGCCACGCTGGGGCTGGAGGCAGGCCGCTATTTCCTCTACGTAAGCCGCCTGGAGCCCGAGAATCACCCCCTCGAAGTGCGCCAGGCCTTCGAACAGGTGGCCACTCCGATGAAGCTCGCGCTGATCGGCGACGCCCCCTACGCCCACGAGTACATCCGCAAAGTGCGCGACACCAGCGACCCGCGCGTCGTTATGCCGGGCGCCATCTACGGCGCGGGCTATCGCGAACTCGGCTCCCACTGCTTCGCCTACATTCATGCCACCGAGGTGGGCGGAACGCATCCCGCGCTGATTGAGGCGATGGGCCGCGGCGCGCTGGTGCTCTATCGCAATACCCCGGAAAACGCCGAAGTCGCCGGCGGCGCGGGCGTCCCCTTCGAACCCGGAGAACTCGCCGGTATCTTGCGCCACGTCCTCGCCATGCCGGAGGCCGGCCGCGAACGCCTGCGTCAGGCCGCCATCGCCCGCGTCCGGACCCACTACTCCTGGGATGCGGT
>JANYAH010000071.1 GCA_025361425.1 Candidatus Solibacter sp.
GATATCCGCAACCTCGCCCGCGTGGAGTTGCGCGTGGTAAATGGCGAGATCGCCGCGCTAAAATAACAGTTTGCCATCGCCAATCGACGCCCAATCGTTTTCCGTAAAGCGCTCCCAGGTGGAGTTTCACAACTTCGCTTCGCTGGGCGAGCCGGAACGCGCCATCGCCAGCTACCTGGACGAGAACGTGCGCCGCGCCTCCGTCATTGCAGCCCACCGCGAATTCATCGGGCCAATGACCCCCTTCCTGGAGATCGGCGCCAACGCCGGGCACACCAGCTATATGCTGGCGAACCAGTTCGCTGGCGAAGGCTTCGCACTCGATATCTCCGCCGACGCCCTGCGCCACGGCGTCGCTCTCATGGATCGATGGCACCTTGCCCGCGCGCCTGTACGCGTGGCCGGCGATGCCGTCAACCTGCCGTTCCGCGACGGCTCCATCCAATTCGTGATGGCTTGCCAGATGCTCAGCCAGTTCATGAACATCGAGAGCGTCTTCCTCGAAGTCAAGCGCGTGCTGGCGCCCGGCGGCGTCTTTCTGTTCACCGAGGAACCGCTGCGCCGCCTGCTCAGCCTGCGCATTTACCGCACTCCCTACCAGGACCGCATGAAGCTGTGGGAGCGCAAACTGTTTGACTGGGGACTGCTCGGCTATCTGGCCCGCGATGTCATCGGCGCCGAACAGGAAGAGAGCTTCGGCATCCGCCAGAACCACAAGATGTACCTCAGCGACTGGCACCGGCTGATCGTCAAACACTTTGCCGAACACCGCTACCAGCCCTTCGTCCCCGAGCGTGGTTGGGGCGAACGGATTGTGAAACGCGCCGCGCTCAATGAGTGGCGCGCCGCACGCCTGCTGGGCGGCACCCTGGCCGCCATGTGCAAAAAGGCCGGATCGTCCCAGCCGCTTCCGTGCCTCGACCGTTTCGAGACCCTCCTCCGCTGCCCGGATTGCCACGGCGATCTGGCCCGCGACGCCGCCGATACCCTGGTCTGCGCCTGCGGCTATCGCGCGCCCAACCAGGGCGGTGTGTATAACCTGCTGCCCGCCGCACTGCGCGCCGAACTCTACCCCGGCGACCGCGCCGACGTAATCGATTTCTCCCTTCCCAGCCACACCGCCCGCCTGGGCGACGGATGGTACGAACTGGAGGGCGATTATGGCAACAAATACCGCTGGATTGGTCCGCGGGCGACTGCCGTGCTGCGCCGCGCCCACGTGGCGCCGCAGAGGCTGCGCATTCGCGGCTATGCGCACCAGATTCAGTTCACCAAAGGCCAGCCGGTGGTGGAAATCCGGGCCAACGGCGTGCGCCTGGCACAACAAACGCTGGAGCGCGTCGGCTTGTTTATCATTGAGGCGGACCTTCCCGAAGCGGAAACCTACAACATTGAAATCGCCGCCGCGCCCGCCTGGACCGCGGCCGGCGACGACCGGACCTTCACCGTCAACATCAGCATGATCCGCCTGGTAGACGCAGAATCGTGAAACAAATCGGAGCCTTCGAGCGTAATAAGGTGATCGAGGGCAAATTATGCGCGCCAAGCTTATTCTTCCGGCAATCGCCGCAGGTCTCGTCGTGCTCGCCGGCTGCGACATCGAGGAACTGGGTGGCTTCGAGCGGTATCACGAAGATTTCCATTACAACTACCCGCTGAAGGCCGGCGGCCGCTTGAGTGTCGACGGCTTCAACGGCTCTGTGGAGGTCTCGGTATGGGAGCAGGAGACCGTGGACATCAGCGGCACCAAGTACGCCCGCACTCAGGAGGACACCCACGACCTGAAAATCGAGGTGGATCACCGCGCGGACTCGGTCTCCATCCGCGCGGTCCGGCCCAACATGCGGCGCCGGAACTTCGGCGCGAGGTTCGTCATCAAGGTACCGCGCGGCGTGGTGCTGGACCATTTGACCACATCCAACGGCGCGATTCGGACCTCCGATGGCGCCGGACCGGCCCGCCTGAGGACTTCCAATGGAAAGGTCGAGGTGCGCCGCCTGAAGGGTCCTTTGAACGCCGAAACCAGCAACGGACCGGTGGAGTTGCAGGATATTGACGGCGCGGTGGAAGTTCACACCTCCAACGGGCACGTCCGCGCACAGGGCATCCGGGGCGCGCTGGACGCGACCACGTCCAATAGCAGCATACACGCCACGCTGGAGAAGGTGGATGGCGCGGTGCGGGTACAGAGTTCCAATGGCGCAATCGATCTGACGCTGCCTCCGAATACGCAGAGCGCGGTGCGCGCCCACACCAGCAATGACGGAATCACGCTACATCTGCCCGGGGAAGTCAACGCGCGCCTGTCGGCCGGGACAAGTAACGCGTCAATCTCCTCCGATTTCGAAATGCGCATGCGCGGCGAAATCAGCAAGCATCACATCGAGGGCAGTATCGGCAACGGCGGCCCGCTGATAGACCTGAGCACCTCGAACGGCCAGATCCGGATCATGAAGTAGGGAGCGCGGGTCAGTTTCCTAACCTACGGCGCGGGCGGGGCGCCGGCGCGGATGAACTCGGCGATCTCCGAGGCTCGGGCGCGCGCGGAGTGCATGTAGGATTCGTTCTTGATGATGCGGTCCAGGGTGGGCAGGTATTGGTCCAGACCCACCACCCGTTTGCGCTCGATCGCGGAACCAAGCAGGTTGAGCGCCTTGACCACACCCAGCTTGTCGTATTTCGCGGCGCGGTCCAAAGCGATGCGGTGCTGCGCCGATTCGGTCATCCGCTCGCACCACTCCCAAAGCAACTTGGCGTTCGGATCCTCGGAATAGTTGAACTTCACTTCCCTCTTATCCGCGGCCTTTTCGAGGCGGAAGGTCTTGGTGCCCATGAATGCCACTTTCAGTCCGGATTCGATGGGGCGCGTGAAACCATCTAGTTTCTCCACCAGCGAATAGACCTCGACGGTCTCGGCAGCGGTGAGTTTGAACGGGAGCGGCAGCTCGTCATCCGGCGCTTCGCGGTACACGGCCTGGCCATCCTTCCCGAGAGTCACCTGCACGTAGGCGGGCGTGCTTCCCGGGAATGACTTGGAATAGAAAAACCGCTGCGCATCCTGCGCAAACAGCGAACCGGCGAACAGCAGAATCAGCGGCCACTTCATACCCACCTGCTAAGCCAGCCTCCGGCTGGTGGCTTCGTGCGTAGCGTGGCAGATGGCGATGGCGAGCGCGTCGGACGCATCTTCACTGGCGACCAGCTCTGGCAAATGCAGCAAGGACCGCACCATCACCTGGACCTGACTTTTTTCGGCCCGGCCATACCCCACCACACTCATTTTCACTTCCAGCGGAGAATATTCCGCGAACCCCACCCCTGCCTCCGCGATGGCCAACAGGGCGACGCCTCGAACGTGCGCCAACTTTAACGCCGTTTTGGCGTTGACCGCATGGAACACTTCCTCGACCGCTCCGAATTCGGGAGCGTGCTCCCGAATCAGACTACGCAAACCGGTTGCAATCTCCAGCAGCCTTTTCTCGAATGGCGATTTGGGGCTGGTCGTAATCACCCCCGCCACCACCATCCGGTGTTCCGCCCCGTCACTGTCGATGACGCCGTAACCGGTGCGTTGCGAACCGCAATCGATGCCGAGGACGCGCACCTTACTGCGACAGCGCCTCTAACTCTTTCTCGTCGATATCGAAGTTGGAGTAGACGCTTTGCACGTCGTCGTGATCTTCCAAAAGTTCGGTCAGCCGGAGCATGGCGCTCGCGTTCTTCCCTTCCACCTTGACCAGGTTCTTGGGAACCCAGGCGATGGTGGCATCCTCGAAGGGAATCCCATTGGCTTCCAGTACCTTGATCACGTTGTCGTGACTCGCCGGATCGGACAGAATCTCCCACTGGTCGCCATCGTTACGCAGATCGTCGGCGCCGGCATCCAGAATGATGTTCATCAACTGGTCTTCCGTGGCCTTATCGGTGGGAACGAAGATTTGGCTCCGTCGTAGGAACATCCACGCAACGCTGCCCTGTTCGCCCATATTTCCACCGTTTTTGGAGAACGCATGGCGGATGTCGCTGACGGTACGGTTGCGGTTGTCGGTGGCGACATTCACCAGGACGGCTGCGCCGCCGGGGCCGTAGCCCTCGAACATGACCTCTTCGATCATGCCGCCTTCCAATTCGCCGGTGCCCCGCATGACGGCCTTTTTGATGTTGTCGGCGGGCATGGAAACAGCCTTGGCCGCAAGGATGGCAGTCCGCAAACGGGGGTTGCCATCCGGATCGCCGCCGTTTCGGGCAGCGATGCTGATCTCCTTGATAATACGCGTGAAACTCTTCCCGCGCTTGGCGTCCGTGGCCGCCTTTTTATGCTTAATGGTTGCCCATTTGGAATGGCCTGACATGTGAACCTCTCAAGGTAGGCCCGGCAACACGCCGGGATAGCTATGTTGTTATAAATTCAACCTATTGAGGATAGCAGAATCGGGATATCCGCTCAAGGAGCCGAAAACGGAGCCGAAAACGGCGTGTCGGCGGGGCCTCACCTGCCTGTCCCAAGGTACGCCTTTCGCACCCCGTGGCGAGTGCCCTCGGGGCCCGGGTCTGTCCCCGGGTTTCCCGGGCGCCGCGTGTGGGCGATACTGGAACCAGTGGAGTTCCAACTCGTCGCCGACAATCTGCGGGAATCGTTTCGCGCCATCGCTTCCAGCCGCAGTGGAGGCGAAGTGCGCGAACTGCACGGCGTCAGTATTGCCTCGGCCGGCGTCACCTTTCAGATGTTCAATGCCGCCTTCCTTTCCGCTCCGGTGGCCAACGAGACGGAATTGAAGCAGCGTGTACGGCTGCCCGTCGCGCACTTCGACCAACGCGGCCAGGAGTGGGCGTACTGGGTGTGCGAAGACTGGATTGAACAACCGGCGCGCAAGCGGTCGCGCCGCTGGCTGGAGCACTACGGATTGCGCCTTTCCACGGAGCTTCCCGGCATGATCGCGGACAGCATTCTGCCGCCCGTGAGGCCCCTGCCGCACATCGACGTGCGGCGCGTGCGCGGCGCGGCCACGTGGGATGCGTTCTGCGAGATTGGCTCGGTCTGCTTTCACGTGCCGCTTACCTGGTTCCGCGAAGTGTTCGATAACGCCGCGGTGTGGGACCGTTTTATCAGCTACGTCGGGTACGTGGATGACGAACCGGTCTCGACCACTTCGATTGTGAGCGGTGCCGGGGTGCTCGGCGTCTACAACGTGGCGACGCTGCCGGGTTCACGGCGGCGCGGCTTCGGCGAGGCCTTGATGCGGCACGCGCTGGCCGAGGTGCGCCAGGAACGCGGCATGGAACGCGTGATTCTGCAATCCACACCGGCCGGCTTAGGGCTTTATGAACGAATGGGGTTCCGCACGGTGGCGCGGGTGGCGGTGTATTCGAGTTAGCGGCCCAGGGCCTACTTTCTCTTCTGGCGGGCGGAGATCAGTTCTTCGATGTTGATCAGTTCGGTGGGGTAGTCGCCGGTGTAGCAGGCGTAGCAGTATTCGTGCTTCTCCTCGTCGGCTACGGCCTTGCGGAGGGAACCGATGGAGAGATAGCCGACGGAATCGGCTTCCACGAAACGGCGGATTTCCTCCACGTTGTGGTTAGAGGCGATCAACTCGGCGCGCGTGGGCGTATCCACGCCGTAGAAACAGGGAGAAATGGTGGGCGGGCAGGAGATCCGCAGGTGGATTTCGCGGGCGCCGGCCTGGCGCACCATGCGGACAATCTTGCGGCTGGTGGTGCCGCGCACTATGGAATCGTCCACCAGGACCACGCGCTTGCCCTGCAGCAGGTAGCGCACCGGGTTGAGCTTCAGCTTGACGCCGAAATCGCGAATTGCCTGCGAGGGCTCAATAAAAGTGCGTCCCACGTAATGGTTGCGGATCAGCGCGTGGCGGAACGGCAGGCCGCTCTCCGCGGAATAGCCGATGGCGGCGGCCACGCCGGAATCTGGGACGGGGACCACCAGATCGGCATCGGCGGGGCACTCGCGCGCTAGCAAGCGGCCCAGATTCTCACGCGACTCTTCCACCGCGCGGCCGAAAACCAGCGAATCGGGGCGCGCGAAATAAACATGTTCGAAGACGCACTGGGCACGGGCCTGAACCGGCGCGTAGCGCTCTCGCGTCATGCCTTCGGGGCCGACAATCACCATCTCCCCCGGATCCACATCGTGCAGGTAGACCGCGCCGATCAGGTCGAAGGCGCAGGTCTCCGAGGCGAAGACGTAGCATTTGCGGCCGCCGGAGACTTCCATTTCACCCACCGCCAGCGGGCGAAACCCGTGCGGATCGCGCGCCACGATGATGCGGTCCTCGGCCAGAAGCACCAGCGAGAAGGCGCCTTCCAGTTGCAGCAGCGCATCGCGTAGCGCGCCGGCCAGGGTTCGTTCCGAGGAGTGGGCCATCAGGTGGAGCACCACTTCGGTATCGCTGGACGCCTGAAAGATTGCGCCGCGGCGGCCCAACTCGGCGCGCAGTTCGGTGGCATTGGTGATATTGCCGTTGTGCGCAACGGCCACCTTACCCTTGTTGCACACCACGGAAAACGGCTGGGCGTTGAGCAGCACGGTATCGCCGGCGGTGGAGTAGCGGGTATGGCCGATGGCCAGATTGCCGGGCAGTTCTTTCAGTACAGAGCTGGTGAAGATATCGGCCACATGCCCCATGGACTTGTGGGTGTAGCCCTGTTTACCGTCCGAAGTACAGATGCCGGCGCTCTCTTGCCCGCGGTGCTGCAGGGAATAGAGGCCGAGGTAGGCCAACTTGGATGCCTCGGGGTGGCCGTAGATGGCGACCACGCCACATTCATCGTGGAACTTATCGAACATGCGCTTCGAGCGCCCCCTCGTAAGCGGCCCGTAGGGCCGCGATGTCCCAGGAACCCAGCGTATTGCCTCGCTGCCGGATTTCCATCCCTTTCTCAATTGTAGCGCCGACCACCGGAGAGGGGACGCCGTGCTTTTCGGCAATCGCCGCAACCTGTTTCGGGTGGGCGGTGGAAAGCAGGATGCGGGAGGGAGTCTCGTGGAAGGCTAGGAGTTCGGGGCGGAGGTCGCTATCGAGATCGATCTGCGCGCCGATTTCGGCCGGGCCGAAGCAGCATTCGGCAAGCGCTACGGCGAGGCCGCCATCACTGAGATCGTGCGCCGATTCGGCGAGGCCGGCGGCCACAATTTCGCGGATGGCCTCCTGCACGCGCTTCTCAAGGTCCAGATCCAACGCGGGCGGCAGGCCCCAAAGCTGCTTTTCGATTTCCTTGGCATACTGGGTGCCGCCGAAGCGAACCTCTTCGCAGCTCCCGGCGCCGCCCAACAGAACCACGCTGCGGCCGGCGTTTTTGAACGGAATAGTGATGGGCGCGGCAGTCTTCATGAGCCCCACCATGCCGATAACGGGCGTGGGGTAAATGCCCTCGCCGAGGGTTTCGTTGTATAGGCTGACATTGCCGCCGGTGATCGGCGTGTCGAAGAAGCGGCAGGCATCGGACATGCCTTCGATGGCCTCGACGAGTTGGGCCATGATTTCGGGGCGCTCAGGGTTGCCGAAGTTGAGGCAATTGGTGGCGGCCACGGGCAGCGCGCCCATAACCGACAGATTGCGGCAGCACTCGGCCACGGCGAGTTGCGCGCCCTCGCGCGGGGAAAGGTAAGTGTAGCGTCCGTTGCCATCCAGCGACATGGCGACGGACGTGCCGGTTTCCTTCACGCGCACCAGCGCGGCGTCGGTCTGCTCCGGAATGGTCAGGGTGTTAGTGCGCACCTGGTAATCGTATTGTTCCCAGACCCAACGCTTGGAACAGATATCGGGGGCGGCGAGCAGGGCGGGCAAGGCGGCTTGCACATTGGCTTCGGCGGAGAAGACGTGCTCCCGTGCCACTTCCGGCGGAACGGTATAGGGGCGGTTATAAAGGGGAGCTTCGTCGGCCAGTTCCCGGTTGGGGATTTCCGCGATCGTTTCGCCGTGGTGGCGGACGCGGAGCTTGCCGTCATCGGTCACGATGCCGATTTCGGCGGCTTCGAGGCCCCACTTTTTGAACACGCGGAAGACTTCGTCCTCGCGGCCCTTCTCGGCCACCAGCAGCATGCGCTCCTGGCTCTCGCTGAGCATGATCTCGTAGGGCGTCATGCCGGTTTCGCGTTGCGGGACCCGGTCGAGTTCGATTTCGATGCCGACTTCGCCGCGGCTGCCCATCTCGCAGGTGGAGCACGTGAGGCCCGCCGCGCCCATATCCTGAATGCCTACGATGGCGCCGGTCTTCATGGCTTCAATGCAGGCTTCCAGCAGCAACTTCTCCATGAAGGGGTCGCCCACTTGAACATTGGGTCGCTTTTGCTTGGATTCCTCGGTGAACTCGGCCGATGCCATGGAAGCGCCGTGAATTCCGTCGCGCCCGGTGCGCGCGCCCACGTAAATCACGGGGTTGCCGACGCCCGCAGCCTTGGCGTAAAACACTTCTTCCTTGCGGCAGACGCCGAGCGCGAAGACGTTGACCAGCGGGTTGCCGTCGTAACAGGGTTCGAAGATGCACTCGCCGCCCACCGTGGGCACGCCGAAGCAGTTGCCGTAGTGCGCGATGCCCGCCACCACGCCGCTTACGATGCGGTGGTTGCGCGCACCGGTTGCCGGATCGTCCAGGCGGCCGAAGCGCAGCGAATCCATCACCGCGATGGGGCGCGCGCCCAGGGTAAAAATGTCGCGCAGGATGCCACCGACCCCGGTGGCGGCGCCCTGTAGGGGTTCGATGAAGCTGGGGTGATTGTGCGACTCGATTTTGAAGGCGATGACGTAGCCGCCGCCGATATCGATGATGCCGGCGTTCTCGCCGGGGCCCTGCACCACCAATTTGCCGCGCGTGGGCAGCTTCTTCAGATGAATGCGCGAGCTCTTATAAGAGCAGTGCTCGCTCCACATCACAGCGAAAATGCCGAGCTCGGTGTAGGTGGGCTGGCGGCCCAGGATATCCACCACCTTCTGATACTCGCCGGGCGTGAGTTGATGCTGGGCGATGATTTCGGGGGAGAAGGCCGCGCTCATGCCGACACCGCCGCTTGCAGCATCGACTGGAACACGATGAGTCCGTCGCTGGACCCCATCAGCGGCTCTGTGGCGCGCTCGGGGTGGGGCATCATGCCCATCACGTTGCGCTCCCGGTTGAGCACGCCGGCGATATTGCGCAGTGAGCCGTTGGCGTTATCAAGGTAGCGGAAGGCCACGCGGTCCTCGGCTTCAAGTTCGTCGAGCGTGCGCTCATCGGCGATGTAACAGCCTTCGCCGTGGGCGATCGGCAGGCGAAGCACCTGGTCCTTTTGCGCGGCCGAAGTGTAGGGCGAATTGGTGGTGGCCACCGATAAGCGCAGTTCGCGGCAGATGAACTTGAGGCCGCGGTTGCGGATCAGCGCGCCGGGGAGCAGGCCGGCCTCCACTAGAATCTGGAACCCGTTGCAGACGCCGAGCACAAGCCCGCCATCGGCGGCGAACTTGCGGACGGCCGCCATGACGGGCGAGAACTTGGCGATGGCCCCGCAGCGGAGGTAGTCGCCGTAGGAAAAGCCGCCGGGGAGGATGACGGCATCGACATCGCCGAGCGTGGACGAGTCATGCCAGATAAACTCGGCGGGCTGGCCGAGATTGTTGGCGACCGCGTAAAAAGCATCGTGATCGCAATTGCTTCCGGGAAACACAATGACGCCAAATTTCATGGTTTTTGTTTTCGCGAGGACGGTAATTTTGATTTTACCAGAGGCGGGCGGTGAGGCCGCGTGCGATGTCACGCACAACACAGTGGTTCCGGCGTGTTCGCGTCGCCGGACAAAGACCTAAGATCTCCCCGCGCCCTAAACATTCCCTCCCCACCAGCCGATATGTTGATCATGAATCAACGGCGCGGACCGCGCTTCGAGACAGACCAGTCTATTTGGATCACCCTCTTCGGTGAACCTGATATCCGGCTCCCCGCTCGCATTAAGAACGTCTCCGCACGCGGTCTTGGTCTGGAACTCCAGGGCCCCGTCGCCGTCGGCACGGCCCTCAAGATCGAGCTCGATGACACCCTCCTCCTCGGCGAGGTCATCTACTGCCGCGACAACCAAACCTTTTGTTACGTGGGGGTGGAACTCGAGCAGGCTCTCTACGGCCTCGGTGCCCTCGCCAAAGCACTGGGCACCTTTACGGACGCGCCCTCAGGCCCTCAGCAGCCTGACCCCGTGAAAGAACGCCGCCATTAGAACCAGCAGCAGCCCCATCAACAGGAGGATCGCCGCCCGTTGCGCCTTTTGGCCCCGCATCAGGTTCTGGTGAAGCAGTCTCCGCATAGCATCGTCCTCTGTATACACTAAACGTGCCAAAATGTTCACGCGTTTCACTCTCCCACTCCCCCTCTGTCTCACGCGCGTCCCAAAATCGTCCCTTTCCCCGCCGGCCATCTTCGAAGCCGCGTCCGTTTGCTATCGTGGTGTTTCTATGAGCAAACGCGCGGTAGTCTTCGGAGCTGCCGGGCAGCTTGGCATTGAGCTGGTCCGCGAACTCCAGCATCGCCAGTACACCGTCATGGCCTGGGACCGCTCCCAGGTAGACATCACAGACCCGGTCGCCGTTCAAAACGCCCTCGCTAACTTCGACGCAGAGGTCGTCTTCAACTCCGCCGCCTATAATCAGGTCGATGTCGCCGAGAAGGAGCCGCAGGCCGCCTTCCTTGTCAACGCGCTAGCCGTACGCAACCTCGCTCTCGCCTGCCGCCAGATCGATTCCCAACTCGTCCATTTCTCCACCGATTACGTCTTCGATGGCACCGCCCGCCATCCGTACATCGAGGAGGACCCCACCCACCCCCTCGGCGCCTACGCCGTTTCCAAGCTCGCTGGCGAACTTTACGCCCAGGCCTATCTTGACCACGCCCTGGTCGTCCGCACTTCCGGCGTCTTCGGACCCGGCGGACTCACCACCGCTCGCGGCAACTTCGTCGAGCTCATGCTCCGCCTCGCCGCCTCGGCCAATCCCATCCGTGTGGTCGAAGACCACGTCGCCTCCCCCACATTCGCCCCGCTCCTCGCCGCCCGCACCATCGACCTCGTGGAGCGCAACCTTTCCGGCATCTTCCACATCGGCGGCGGCGCCCCGTCATCCTGGTTCAAGTTCGCCCGCCTCATCTTCGAAGCCGCCGGCCTGGACCCTGTCCTCCTCGCCACCAACGAGCGCGAATACCGCACCCCCGCCCGCCGTCCCAAATACTCCGCCCTCTCCAATGCCAAAATGGAGCGCAGCGGCCTCGCCCCCATGCCGCCACTCCGCGAAGTCCTCGTCACCTACTTCGCCGAACGCCGGTCACACCAACATCCATAAGAGTGAACTAAACCGCTTGGCGGTACTGGTCTCTCCTCCACCACTCCGATTCGGACCGCGGGCCACCCCGCGCACGCCCTCTCCTCCGCGGTTAAGCACACGTGCGCGTGGTGCGGGCTCGCCACGGAAGGCGCCCGCGAATGTCTGCGCGATGCGTTCGAGAATCGCACGCTGGGGGAGGGCGATCGCGTTCACCGTGCCGGTGAATCGGCGGTCGCGGCGGGTGATGGAGAAGCTTGGCACAAAGCGCGACCCCACCGGTGATTTCGCGCACCGAGAGGAGACACGCGCTGTACCGCTGTCACGGCCCAGCCACGCTGTAGAACCCCGCCGCCTCGCGCAGCGAATCGGCACCAGCCCCGCGCTACAATCGCAACCATGACGAAGTTGAGCATTCTTCTCCTCCTCGCGGCCTCCGCATTTGCCCAGAAGCAGCCGATTACGCTGGAGACTCTCAGCGCTGGCGGGCGGGGCGGCGGACGCGGCGCCGCAGGGGTCGCCGGGCCGCCCACCTGGATGCCGGACGGCAAGAGCTTCGTTTTCCGCCAGGCGCGCAGCCTGATGCTGTACCACCCCGCCACCAAAACTTCCAAGCTGCTGATCGACACCACGCCGATCGACGCCGCCGCAATCACTGTGCCGCCCGACGACGGTCCCACCGATTGGACCAATCGGCGTGCCCGCAACGGCGGCATGCAGATCTCTAGCGATGGCAAGGTGATGCTCTACACCGCCGGCGGCGACCTGTTCCTGATCCACACCGACACCGCCAAGTGGGAGCAACTCACCAAAACGCCGGTTGCGGAATTGGATGCCAAGCTCTCGCCCGATGCCCGTATGGTGGCGTTTCGGCGCGGCTGGGACCTCTATACGGTGGACGTGGCTTCCGCCAAGGAGACACGCCTCACGCGCGACGGCACCGACACGCTGCGCAACGGTGTCCCCGATTGGGTGTATCCGGAGGAGCTGTACCTGGGCACCGGTTTCTGGTGGTCGCCGGATTCGAAATCGCTCTGCTACCTGCAATTCGATTCCAGCCGCGAACCGGTTTTTCCGCACGCCGATATGTTGGCCACACGCGCTTTCTCTGAGCCTGAACGCTATCCGCAGGCCGGCGAGAATAACCCCGACGTGCACCTGGGCGTGATCGCCGCCACCGGCGGCCCCACTAAGTGGCTCGAAGTCGGCGACACGCGCAACGCGTATCTCATCGCCCGTGCCGGCTGGATGCCCAATGCGCGCTCTGTGTATATCCTGCGCCTGAATCGCGTGCAGAACAAGCTGGAGATGGTCTCGATCGACGCGGAATCGGGCGAAGCCACCAGCGTATTCAAAGAGTCCGACCCGCACTGGATCAATCTTGAGGGCGACATTCAGTTTCTCAAGGATGGCAAGCGCTTCTTGTGGACCAGTCAGCGCGATGGCGGCTTCCGGCACATCTTTCTCTCTTCCAACGACGGCAAGAGCGTGACGCAACTCACCAAGGGCAACTGGGAAGTCACCGCCATCAACGCGTTGATCGAAGCCGAAGACCAAGCCGGCGGCCGTCTCTACTACACTTCTAGCGAGCCCACGCCCACCGAGAGGCATCTCTACACCGTGAAGTTAGATGGCTCTGGTAAACGCCAGTTGACGGCGGCCAACTACACCCACGCCGTATCGATGAGTCCGACCGGTGAATTCTACCTGGACACGTATTCCAATTTGGCCGCGCCAGGCCGCACCACCCTGCACTCCGGCGACGGCAAGGAACTGGGCGTCTATCGCGAGAGTGACCGCACCCAGGCCGACCAGTACGACATACGGCCCACCGAGATCGTCAAGTTCAAGGGACCGGACGGCAGCGAGTTTTACGGGCGCCTCATCAAACCCGCCGGATTTGAGCCGGGCAAGAAGTACCCCGTGATCGTGCCGGTTTACGGTGGTCCCGGAGTGGGTGGGCCGGTGCGCAACGCGTGGTCCGGCGTGAGTATGGATCAGGTTTACGCGCACAAGGGCTATGTGGTGTGGCAGTGCGAGAACCGCGGCATCATGGGCCGCGGCCACGCTTTCGAGACCGCGATTTATCGCAAGCTCGGCGTGACCGAACTGGCCGACCAGGTGACCGGCGTCAAATACCTGATCTCGCTGGGATTCGCCGACCCCGCGCGCATCGGCATCACCGGTAGCAGCTACGGCGGGTTCATGACTATCAACGCCATGCTCAACGCGCCCGACGTTTTCAAGGCGGGTGTCGCCGGCGCGCCGGTGACCAACTGGATCAACTACGACACCATCTACACCGAGCGCTATATGAGCCTGCCCAAGGAAAATCCCGAAGGCTATAAGGACACGGCGCTTACGTCGAAGGCGGCGAATCTGAAAGGCAAGCTGCTCATCTTCCACAATTTCGAAGATGACAACGTGTTGTTCCAGAACACGCTGCAAATGACGAACGCGCTGCAACTGGCCGGCAAACAGTTCGAGTTCATGCTCTACCCGCAAAAGACCCACGGGGTCACCGGCGCCGCCGCGCGCCAATTGCAGCAGATGACGGTAGACTTCTTCGACCGCTCCTTGCGGTAGTGTCCTGGTAGGACAAGCCTCCTGGCCGGCCTCCTGGCCTGTCCTTTTCAGGTTCCTTCAGTGAGCAGTGTTGGGTTTAGCGTTACGGCAGTTCCTTGATGGCCACGTTCCGGTAGCGGTGATACAGCCCCGGGCTGCAGCGGCTGCCACCATGTATCTGCACCGCGACCATCCCGTCTTCAGCGCCGCCCGGCAGGTGGTTGGCAGTGTCTCTCCAGTCGGTGATCGGCGTCCCGTTCATCCAAACCTGGATGTGGGGCGCGGAGCCTTCGATGCGCGCGCGGATGGTGTTCCATTCGCCCTTCTTCCAGTTCTTCTCCCACTCCGGCGACTGCGCGCCTTGCACCCCCTTTAAGGCTTCGCCATAGATGCCGCCCATGCTGCCGCCGGGCAGGTAGTCCAGCGTCACCTGGTAGGCCTCGCCCTTCTCCGTGGAGCGCAGGAACAGCCCGCTATCGCACCCGAAGTCCGGCTTCATTTCCAGGTAGACCTCGAAGTTTTTGTACTTCTTGTCCGTCAGCACAATCCCGCCGTTGTCCTTCTTGTCCTGCGTGGCGGTGAGCACACCATCCTCAACTTTCCACTGGGTGTTCCCATGGTGGTTCACCTGGCTGATATGCCAGCCTTGCAAGCTCGGGCCTGCCGAGATTTTCGTGAAACCCGCTGGAACGCCCTGCGCCAACAGGCCAGGCGCCACGTTCATCACTGCCATAAAAAACACGATTCCGCGCATCGTCTCTCCTCTTCCGGCCGGGTAAGCCCGGCCACCTTTTTTAGAACGGTAAAACCTCGAGCCGCACCGGGTCGAAGCGAATCCGGCGCTGTTCCTGGTACGATTGCACCGCCAGCAGCGGCGGCAGAATGGAAATCGCCGCCAGTGCCGCGTCGGCGTTCGGCAGCTTGCGGCTCTTACAGCAATCCAGAAAATTGCGGACATGGCTGGCGGTGATGTCCCCGGCGATCTCCCGCTTCACGGTCTCCGCGTTACGCCCCGCCGGCGTGAACTCCCAGCGGTTGCGGTCCACGAACAGCCTGCCCCGGTCCCCGTAGAGCGTGACTCCGTACCCTGGCGCCACGCCATACGCATTGGACTGGAACAGCACGGAGAAACCGTCGTACTCAAACAGCGCGTTGCAGGTGTCCGGCGCCGTGCGGCCATCGCGGCGGTCGTAGTAAATGCCGCCGGCGAACGTCGCTGCGTGCGGAGCGCGTTCGCCCATATACATATGCACCACGTCCATCCAGTGGTGGCCGAAATCGGTCATCTTTCCGCCGTTGAATTCCAGAAAAGAGCGGAAGCTCGCGTACATCCCCGGATTCCAGTCGCGATATGCCACCGGTCCCAGGAAACGCAGCCAGTCGAGATCCGCGGGCTTCTGCGCGGGTTCCTTCAATAGCGGTCCCGGCACGCCGCCGTGCCATACCGCGTCGATGTGGCTGATCTTCCCAATGGCTCCCGATTTCACAAACTTCTCGAGCGGTTCCAAGTAGATCTCTCCGGAGCGCTGCTGCAACCCGATCTGCAGGATCTTGCCGGTGGCGCGAGCCGTTTTCACCATGACCGGCGCCTCTTCGCGCAGGCGGCACATAGGCTTCTCCGAGTAGACGTCCTTGCCGGCATTCATGGCATCTACGGCGTGGTCCTTGTGCCAGTGGTCGGGCGACCCGATCAGAACCGCGTCCACATCCTTCAGTTCCAGGAGCTTGCGATGGTCCCCGAAGGTCTTGGCGTTAGGCGCGCTGGAAAGCGCCTCCCGGAATCGCGCCGGATACACGTCGCAGAGTGCGCGCACCTCGACGTCGGAGTTCTTCTGGAACAGGCCCATCACATATGTGCCGCGTCCCCCGGTGCCGATCACACCCAGTCCGATCCGGTCGTTGGCACCCAGGATTCTGGAATAGGAGAGAGCAGTAACGGCGGCGCTGCGAGCCGCTTCGCGTCGTGTGATCATAGGTCTTCCTTAGTTTAAGATATCGCCGTATCGATACCCTAAACCCTAGCAGCTTTACACTTCGGAAGCTCGGCCTGTCGAAGCCGGAATCCGTCAAGCCTGTTCGCCAGAACTCAAAATATCTGCGTCCTGATTTGCAGCCGGCGCCTGGAGTTTCCGCACTTGGCGGCGACCCCTGAAAATATTCCCTCCTCTTGACTGTAAGTAAGTACTGACTTACAATGGAAAACAGTGAGCGATTCCCGTACCCACACCCTCCGCCTCCCCGCCAGCGACCGCCGCCGTCAGCTTGTCGAAACGGCGCTCGACTTCTTCTCCCGCAAAGGGTTCGGGGGCACCACCACCAAAGAAATCGCCGCCGCGGCCGGTGTCACTGAAGCCATCATTTTCCGCCACTTCCCCACCAAGCACGACCTGTACAACGCCGTCATCGATCACCATCACCATGGCGGCCAACTCACCGAGTGCATCGCGCAGTGTAAAGCCTGCATGGACGGCAACGACGACGAAGGCCTGATTCGCACCATCATCGATAAGATCATCGAATCCCATCGCCGCGACCAGCGGGGCCACCGTGTGCTCCTCTTCGCCGCGCTGGAAGGGCACGAGACCGGACTCGAACACGCCCGCCAGCTTTCACTTCCGGTTTTTGAGATGTTGTGCCAGTACTTCGAACGTCGCCAGAGTGAGGGCGCCCTCCAACTGGGAAATCCGGGCGCCATCGTTGCGGCCGTCGCCGGTATGGCCGCCCACTATGCCAACATGACGCAGATGTTCGGCTTCTCCACCAATATCAGCGATCGCCAGATCGCGGATAGCTTCGTCGCCATCATCATGCACGGAATTCAAAGAAATCAGCACATCCCGAGGCCACAGTAAATGAACCGACTTGTCATCATTACACTGCTTCTCACTTCTCTATTCCTGGCCGGCTGCGCCAGCAACCACGAGGCTGCGGCTGCCGGTCCCGTCGGGCCGAAGACGGTACCGGTCACCACTGCGCAGGCAGTCACCCGCACCGTCCCGGCCGGCTTCCAGGAGACCGGCACATTCGTCGCCGACGAAACCAGCGATGTCGCGCCGATGGTTCCCGGGCGCGTCATCGCCACGCCGGTGAACATCGGCGATTTCGTCAAACAAGGCCAGGTCGTCTGCGAACTGGATCACCGCGACGCGCAGCTCCGGCTAGACCAGGCCCGCGCCGCGTTGGATCAGGCTACCGCCGGCGTCCGCCAGACGCAATCGCGCATCGGTTTCAGCGGCCAGGGGAAGTTCGATCCGGCCCTGTTACCGGAGTCCGTCGCCGCCCGCGCCACCCTGGAATCCGCGCAAGCCCAGGCCCGCCAGGCTGCCGCCGACGCCAAACGCTACGAGAACCTGGTGGCTTCGGGCGATGTTTCGCGCTCTGCCTTCGAGCGCGCACGCACCCAGCAGGAGACCGCCGAGGCGCAGGCCAACGCCGCCCGCCAACAGTATGAAGCCGCGCTCAATGGCGCGCGCCAGAGTTGGGGCGCCGTGGAGAATTCCCAGGCCTCGCTCGCAGGCGTCACGTCACAACTAGCGCAGGCCGAAAAGGGGCTCGCCGACACCACCATCCGCGCGCCCTTCAATGGCTTCATCACGGCGCGCACGGTGGCCGCCGGCGAGTATGTGGCGCTCTCCAATAAAATCGCCACCATCGTGCGCATCGGCCTCATGAAGCTGCAATTGCAGACGCCGGAGCAGCGCGCCTCGCGCGGCAAGGTCGGTATGACCGTGGTGGCGCGCGTCGCCGCTTACCCGGATCGCGATTTCACCGGCAAGATCACCGCCGTCAATCCCTCGGTGGACCCCAACTCGCGCGTATTCATTCTGGAAGCCCGCTTCGATAACCCCAAGGGCGAACTGCGGCCCGGCATGTTTGCCACGGCGCGCGTGCTGCTGCCCGGCGGCGAAAGCGCCGTCTTTGTGCCGCGCAACGCCGTGGTCCGCGACAAGACCACCGATTCCTACCAGGTCTACACCATCGACAACAATACCGCTCACCTCCGCGTGGTCGTCACGGGCGAAGTGGATGGCGGCCAGATCCGCATCGTCAGCGGAATCATCGGCAATGAGACCGTGGTCACCAGCTCCCAAAGCGAGCTATTTGACGGCGCCCCGGTACAGGCACGGTAACCCATGCATAAACTCGCCCAACTTTGTGTCCGCCGGCCCGTGTTCGCCACCATGCTGATTTTGTCGCTGGTCGTGGTTGGCATTTTTTCCTACTTCACGCTCGGCGTGGATCTGTTTCCCAAGGTCGATATCCCGAGCGTCGTGGTAATCATCGCCAACCCCGGCGCTTCGCCCGAGGAGATCGAAACCGAAATCTCCAGGAAGGTGGAGGATGCGGTCAATACCATCAGCCAGGTGGATGAGGTGCGTTCCACCTCTTCCGAAGGCCAGTCGATGGTCCTCATTCAGTTCGAGTTGTCCAAGAACGGAGACGTAGCGGCGCAGGAAGTGCAGAACAAGGTCAACCTGATTGTGCCGCAGTTGCCCGAGACCGCCAAGCAGCCGTTGGTGCAGAAGTTCGATCCCGACGCGGCGCCAATTCTGCAAATCGCCGTCTCCGCCCAGCGCTCCCTGCGCGACGTCACTCTGATCGCCGATAAGCAGATCAAACAGAAGTTGGAGAACGCCAAAGGCGTCGGCCAGATTACCATCGTCGGCGGCGCGCGCCGCGAGATCCATGTGGATGTGGATCCGGACCGCCTGCGTTCCTATAGTCTGACCATCAACGACGTGTTCAACGCATTGCGCTCCCAGAATTTGGAAATGCCGGGAGGCATTTTGAACGCCGGCGCCCGGGAACTCACTGTGCGTACCACCGGTCGCATCACCGATGCGGCGCAGTTCAATCAGATCACCGTGGCCACACGTAACGGCTACGTAGTGAAGGTATCGGACATCGGCAAGGCGGAGGACAGCTACCAGGAACCGCGTTCCGCCGCCCGCCTCGATGGTGTGCCCTCCGTGACCCTGATCGTGGCCAAACAAAGCGGCGTAAACACGGTCGCCACCGCCGACGAAGTCAAACGGCGGCTCAAGGAGATTTCCGCCGCCCTGCCGCCCGATGTTAAGGCGCAGGTGGTCAGCGATCAATCCGTTTTTATCAAGGCAGCCGTGGATAACATCAAGCGGCACCTCATTGAGGGCGCCATCTTCGCGTCCATCATCATCTTTCTCTTCCTGGCCAATATCCGTACCACGCTGATTGCGGCCCTCGCCATTCCCACTTCCATCGTCTCCGCCTTCGCCCTGATGGCCGCCATGGGATTCACCCTCAACCAGATCACCATGTTGGCGTTGACCCTGATGGTGGGCATCGTGATTGACGACGCCATCATCGTGCTCGAAAACATCTACCGGTTCATTGAGGAAAAGAACATGCCGCCCTTGCAGGCGGCCATTCAAGGCACCAAGGAAATCGGTCTCGCCGTGATGGCCACCACCTTGAGCCTGCTTGCCGTTTTCCTGCCGGTGGGCTTCATGGGCGGCATCGTGGGCCGCTTCATGAGCTCCTTCGGCTTCACCTCGGCCTTTGCCATCGCGGTTTCCCTCCTCGTGTCCTTCACCCTCACCCCGATGCTGTGCTCCCGCTTCATCAAGCGGCCGGAGCCAGTCGGGCCCAGCCACCACTCTTCCAAGGATTCGCTCTTCTTCAAGTTCATCGATACCCACTACACCCGCATGCTCACCTGGAGCATGGCGCACCGCGGCGTCGTGGTGGCCGCCAGCGGTGTCGTCATCCTGTCGATTGTTCCGCTGTTCATGTTCGTCGGCAAGAACTTCCTCCCGCAGGACGACCAGTCGCAGTTCAACGTCCTGGTCCGCACCCCCGAAGGCACCTCCATCGCCGCCACCACCAATCTGGCCGAGCGCATCGCTCAAGAAGTCCGCGGGCTGCCCGGCGTGGCGCACACCCTGATGACTGCCGGCGGCAGCGCCGACAAGAGCGTCAACGGCGCCGCAATCTACGTCAAGCTGTCCGATGTCGATCAGCGCCAGATTTCCCAGCAGGAAGTCATGCAGCGCACGCGCAACCTCATGAAGAAGTACCCGCCGGAAATTCACACCGGCGTGGAACTGGTCAGTTCGGTGGGCGGCAACCAGAGCAACGCGGAAATTCAGTATTTCATACAAGGACCCGACCTGAAAAAGCTCACCGCGTATTCACAGGCGCTGCTCGCCAAAATGAAAGCCAACCCCAGCCTGGTGGACGCCGATACCACGCTGCGTAGCGGCAAGCCGGAAGTGCGCCTGGAGATCGATCGCCCGCGCGCCGCGGATCTCGGCGTCAGCGTGCTGGATATCGAAATGGCCCTCAACACCCTGGTGGCCGGCCAGACGGCGTCCACCTTCAACGCGGGCGAAGACCAGTACGATGTCGTGGTCCGCGCCCAGGAGCAGTTCCGCGGCGGCGTCGAGGGCCTGGCCAAAATGACCGTGCCTTCGCAGAAGCTCCGTTCCGTGGGCCTCGACGAGGTGGTTCGTATCGTCCCCGGCATCGGGCCCTCCTCCATCAACCGCATCGGCCGCCAGCGCCAGGTGACCGTGACCGCCAATTTGGTGCCCGGCGGATCGCAGGCGGCGATCATCGAACAGCTTAACCAGGAGACCCGGAAACTGGGGATGGAGTCCGGCTACCGCGCAGGCCTCACCGGCATGTCCAAGGAATTGGGTCTCGCCGGCTACTACTTCGCGCTCGCCTTTTCGCTGACCTTCATCTTCATGTACATCGTGTTGGCCGCGCAGTTCGAAAGCTTCATCCACCCCATCACTATTCTCATCACGCTGCCGCTGGCCGTGCCCTTCGGAATTCTGGCGCTGTTGATCGCGGGGCAAACAGTGAATATCTTCTCCGGCCTGGGGCTGCTGCTCTTGTTCGGCATTGTCAAGAAAAACGCAATTCTACAGATCGACCATACCAACGGCCTGCGCGAAGCCGGCATGAACCGCTATGACGCCATCATTCTGGCCAATCGCGACCGGCTCCGCCCCATCCTCATGACCACGATCGCCTTGGTGGCCGGCATGGCGCCGCTGGTGATTTCGCGCGGCACCGGCGCCGCCACCAACCGCTCCATCGGCGTGCTGGTGGTGGGTGGGCAATCCCTCTGCCTGCTGCTCACCTTGCTGGCCGTCCCGGTGTTCTACTCGCTGTTCGAAGACATGGGCGATTCCTTCGCTACCGGCCGCGTGGCCCGCTTCTTTGGCTGGGTCGGACGGGGCTTCAAGAAGGCCGCCGTGGTCTCTACCGCCCTCGTCGGTTCCCTCACGGCTTCGCTCTTCGGGCAGACCGCGGTGCCGGTAGGACAAACCTCCCAGCCCGTTTCCGTGTCAACCCTCCAGCCGTTGAAGCAAGTCGAGGTCAAGCCGCGCGTCGGTATCGTCGCGCAAGCCACGCTGCGTCTGCCTGAGGTCATCGAACGCGTGCTCGCCAACGATCCCGATCTGGTCATCTCGCGAATTCAACTGGAGGAGGCGGGCTATGCGATTCGCGGTGCTCAGGGTTATTACGATCCGCTCCTCGGCCTCCGCGCCTCCCGCACGCGCGCCGTCGTGCCGGTGGCGTCGCTCATTGGCGGCACGGCCAGCGGCAAGCTGACTAACAAAGATCTCAATTTCACTCCCCAGTTGAGCGGCAACAATCCGCTCGGCGGAACCTACGCGTTCAATTTCAGCAACGCGCGCCAATCCACCGACAGCACCTTCAACACGCTTAACCCGCAGTATCCCGCGGCGCTCTCGCTCAACCTTACCCAGCCCCTATGGCGCGGATTGCGCTTCGACGAGAACCGCCATCGCTTGCAGGTTGCCCGCAAGAACCAGCAACTCAGCACGCAGGCGCTGCGCCAGCGCGTCACCGAGGTGGTCACGCAAGCCATCCAGGCATACTGGGAACTCGATTACGCCTGGAATAATTTCAATGTGCAGACCGAGGCCGTGAAGCTGGCGGCGCGCCAGTATGAGAGCAATCGCCGCCTGGCCGAGCAGGGAATCCTGGCGCCCGTGGATGTGGTGGCGGCGCAGACGCAGGCCGCCAATTTTCAGCAGAGCCTCTTTGCCGCGCAGCAGACCCTCACCGCCGCGGAGAATAATCTGAAATCGTTGATGCTGCCAGATCGTAGCGACATCATGTGGGGAGCGGCCCTGATTCCCGAGACGCCGCTCGATATGACGGTGGCCACCCCGGCGCTGGAGGAAGCCGTCAAACAGGCGCTGGCCGCGCGCCCCGAGGTGGCGGAAACCGGGTTGGCTCTCGACATCAATACCCTGAATACGCGCCTCGCCCGCGAGGCCGCCCGGCCCCGCATTGACGCCTTTGCCAACCTGACGTCGGCCGGCCTGGCAGGCACCGTGGTGCCCCAGGGCAACAGCCCCTTCGCGGCCTTCTTCCCCGGCGGACTCGGTTCGGTGCCGGCCATCCTCAACGGCGGCTACGGGCAGTCGCTGAGTAACATCGCACACGGCAACTTCCCGTTGGTGCAGGTCGGCGTGCAGATGTCGCTGCCCATTCGCAACCGAACCGCGCAAGCGCAGGCCGCCATCGCCGTCGCCGAGGGACGCCGCCTGCATGCCGTGGAGAACCAGATCGGCATGGCCGTGGAAGCCGACGTGCGCAACGCCTTGCAGGCCGTGGATTCCAGCCGCGCGCGCCTGGACGCGGCCGGTCTGGCGCGCCAATCCGCCGAAGAGCAGAATTCGAGCGAGCAGCGCCAATTTCAAGCCGGCACGTCCAGCGTCTTCCTGGTGCTCCAGCGCCAGACCGACCTGATCGCCGCGCGCAATCGCGAAGTCCGCGCGCACGCCGATTTCGCCGAAGCCCTGGCCAACCTGGATCGCGCCACCGCCCGCACCATTGAGGCGCACGGCATCAGACTGCAGTAGTAACAAGGCTCAATCCGCTGCACGCGGCCCGCACTCGGCGCCCCGGAGAGCGCCAGCAGGTAGTGGCTGAATGCGGGAGCCGCCGGCTACTTTTTCTTGGCCGCCGGCAGGGGCACGGTGGCTGCCAGAGCGATGATCGCGACCATCGGCAGTGCGTGCTTGCGCATAGCGGGAACCCCATCGCTCTTGTGTCAAAACTGACCCCGGCGTCTCCCGCCAGACACAGGTGGGACAGACGATCGCTTTTTGTCGTCTGTCATCCAGCACGTGCTCCGGAACGACAGAGACAGACCACAAAAGTCGATGATCTGTCCTACCTGTTTGGAACGACGCGTGCATTGTCTAGTGCCATGATTCGCGCCTTCCTGTTGACTCTCGCTATTAGCCCCATCTTCGGACAGACCGCCGCCGGCATGTTGGCAGGCCTCAACGGGGTCCGCTGGGAGGCGCCGCCCGCCGCCGCGTGCGCCCCGCGCATTCCCGCCCAGATGGATATTTACGCCACCGACCAGTGGACACACCACTGCTCCGACACGCGCGAGGGCGTGATCCGCGAGTCGTTCTTCTACGTCTTCGGCGAACCGGCGCGCCTCGCGCGCCTGCGGGTAGACGTGCGGCCTGTCGATGAATCTCCGGAGACTACCGCTCGCCTGCTGCCCGCGCTGCAACGGGCGCTGACCGCGCGCTTCGGCGCGGGCACGCATGAGCCGGAGCTGATGGAAATCGGTTTTCGGCATTTGCGCTACGGCGAACCAGTTGCGGGCGGCCACTGGAAGGGCGGTGGCCTGCACTACTTTCTTCACGCCAACCAGACCGGTTCCTCGCCCATGGGAGTGCGCCGCGGCGTCCAACTCACCGTCATGAACGACCGCTTACTTGCCGAGCGCGCCCAGGACGCTCTCATCCTGCGGGCGGAAGAGTTCGGCGACCCTCGCCCCGAAGTCGACCAACCCCACCATTCGCGGTTGCAGGCGGGCATCGGCGCGCCATATGCCCGCGCCATGCAGGCCGACCTGACGCCGTCGTCTCCCGCTCGGGCGCGCATGGTGCGCGAGACTATTCAGGACCTGACCGCCATCCTGCGCGAAGCCGACGGCGCGGACTCTTCCCGCCGGGCGTTGTGCTTGATGGCGGCCGATGCCGTAGTCCGGAAACTCAGCTTGTGGCTGGACACGCCGTCGCCCATCCAGCAATTACTCTCGCGCTACGGCGTGAAACTGGGTGGTCTGACGCATTCCGGCGGGTTGGCGTATGAGCGCGAATTGCTGTGGCGCGTTTGGCGCGAGTCGCCGGAGACGGAAGGCGGGGAACTGGCCTTTCTCGAATTGCAGCGTCGCGGTTGGGACACTGGCTCCGGCGAGGGTTGCCCGAAGAATCCCGATCTCTTTCGCGAGGTCATCGCTAAGGCGGAAGCCTTCCTGGTGGCTCACCCCCGGACAGATTTCCGCAAAGAGGTGCTCTTCGCGCTGGCGGTGGCCAACGAGAGCTGGTGGTCCATAGCCCATGCGCCGGTCGACGACCCGACCGTCAGTGCGCCGCCCTACCCGCGGCGCGCCGCTAACATGCGCCAAGCGGGGCGGGCGCGGAGTGAGGCCATCCGCTATTACCGCGAGGTGGCGCGCCTCGCGCCGGGCACCCCCGAGGCTACCAGCGCTCTGCGCCGCATGCCGCGTCTGGAACTGGGCCTCGATACCGGGCAGCGCCGTTTCTTCTGTTCGTATTGCTGACAATAACCTCGGCTGTCTGCCAAATTCTACCGCCCGGAAGAACAGCTCGAAGAGATCAAGAAGGTCACGCTGGCCAACGGGGGGCGCAGGTTAAACAATTGCGCCGATAGCCGAAACTTGCTCTGATAAGAGTTTCCGCTCACCTGGAGATTTGATGCGCCTCAGTTGGAACGAGATTAGAGCTCGAGCCGCCCGCTTTGCCGAGGAATGGAACCATGCCCACTACGAACGTGGGGAAAGCCAGACCTTCTACAACGAGTTTTTCGAGATTTTCGGCGTCACCCGGCGCCGTGTCGCCAGCTTCGAGGAACCCGTCAGGAAGCTTGGTGATGAGCGAGGCTTCATCGACTTGTTCTGGAAAGGCGTGCTCTTGGTCGAGCAAAAGAGTGCCGGCCGGGACCTCGCGCGCGCTAAGGAACAAGCCCTCGACTACTTTCCCGGCCTCAAGGAGCATGAGCTTCCCCGATATGTCCTGGTAAGCGATTTCCAGACGTTCGAACTATACGATCTCGAAGACAGCACGCGCGTTCGATTCGCGTTACGGCAACTTCCCGAGCACGTTGAGGATTTCGCTTTCATTCTTGG
>JANYAH010000101.1 GCA_025361425.1 Candidatus Solibacter sp.
CGATGTGCTCAAGGTAATAAGCACTGCTCCTACGTCTTCGTAGATTCCAACCAAATCACTGGCGGCCGGATACGCCCGGCAAAAACCCGCAAGCCCCGGCCGCCGCAACGAACTTCAGATAGACTCCCCTCTCCAGCCCAAGGTGTCTCTCCACCCTACTTCACTGGAATACGCCCCACGTTCGCACCCAACCACTGCTCAAACGTCTGCAGCCGCGGATTCAATGCCCGCGACCCCGGAATGCTCCGCGCCACGCAAAACGCCTCGCTGAAGTCGTGGTTGAACTGGAACATATTTCCCAGGTCGTCCGCTCCCGGGAACCCGAACCCGCGATACACCTCGAACGGCACCGCGTTGTACCCCACCTCCTTCCCCAGAGCCTTGCCGAATGCCGCTGCCATCTCCGCCCCGGTCAGATACTCGCCAGCGATCCCCACGGTCTTCCTCACATACTTGGTTGGTTCTTTGAATATCCCGTACGCGCACCGCCCGATGTCCTCCGCCGCGATCCCCGGTAGTTTCTTGTCCCCCATCGGCAGCGCAATCGCCAGCTTTCCGTCCGCCCCTTTCTTGGGACCCATTCCAAAATAGATGAAGTTGTCCCAGTAGAACGACGTGGCCAGCAGCGTTACCGGCAGTCCCAGATCCGTGAAGAAGTGGTTCGCCTCGCCCTTGGCGTCGAAGTGCGGTACTTTGTACTTTCCCATCAGGGTGGGCATCCGGTTGTCGCTCAGCGGCACCCACTGCCGCGTGTCTTCCAACGTCGACCAGATCGCGTGCATCAGGCCCGCCTGCTTAACCGCTTGCGCCATCCCCGCCGCCTGCGCCAATTCCTTCTCCGGCGAGAAATGGTCCCAGAAGAAGGTCACGCAGTACGCGCCATAGGCCCCCGCGAACGCTCGCTTGATGCTCTCCGCATCGTCCACGTCGCCCGCCACCACTTCCGCGCCCGCTCGCGCCAGTGCCTGCGCCTTCTCCGAATTTACGTCCCGCGTGATGGCCCGCGCCGTGAACCCGCCCGCCGCATCATCCAGAATCGCGCGTACCAAGCCGCCGCCCTGCGCGCCCGTCGCACCCACTACCGCAATGATTTTTTTGTCAGCCATAGGGGTTAGGATACACTCTTATCCGTGATGGTGGCTACACGCAGTCCAGGTCCGGCGTGGGTCACTCCCATTCCCCATCGGCCCGTTTAGTATCCTAATCTCTTACGGAGCTAGAATCATGACCATCGCAGATCTTGCCCGGATTGCAGGACGCACTTATCCCGCGCGGCGCCGCACGCAAAACCTGGTCGGGGGCGTCAGCCCCATCCAGGCCACTAACTTTTCCATCGGTAACGTCACCCTGGAGCCCAACGGGGGCCAGGTCCCCTGGCACAACCAGGAGCAGGAAGAAGTCTACTTCATCATCGAAGGCACCGGCGAAATGTGCCTAGGCGAAGAGCGCATGACGCTTCGCACCGGGCAGGCGGTCTACATCCCGCACACGGTCTTTCACCAGTTGACCAACATCGGAGACACGCCGCTGCGCATGCTCTACTGCTACGGACCAGCCGGCGATGTCGCCCACTGGCGTCAGGAGCTCGCCGGCACGCTCCCCCGCGCCGGCGTCGATGTCCCCGCGCTCCCCGCCGGAGCCCACCCGCAGTGCACCGAAAAACCGAAACCCTGACCCACACAACTTCCATGAGCGAAAAAATCATCCATTCTGTAGGCATCATTATGAACGGCGTCACCGGACGCATGGGGCTGAACCAGCACCTGCGCCGTTCCATCTACGCCATCATGCAGCAGGGCGGCGTCAAGCTGGGCCCCAACGAAACCATCATGCCCAAGCCGATCCTGGTGGGTCGCAATTCCGCCAAACTGGAGGCCATCGGCGCCGAGTGCGGCGGCATCCCGTGGACCACCAATCTCGATAGCGTCCTCGCCAGCCCCGAGTATTCCATCTACTTCGATTCGCAGACCACCGGCCGCCGCGGCGCCGACGTCACCAAGGCCATCGCCGCCGGCAAACACATCTACTGCGAAAAGCCGGTCTCCGACAGCCTTGAAGTCGCGCTCGAACTCCTCCGCCTCGCCGAAAAAGCAGGCGTCAAGCACGGCGTGGTGCAAGACAAACTCTGGCTGCCCGGCATGATGAAGCTGAAAACCCTGATGGACCTGGGCTTCTTCGGCCGGATCTTCAGCGTGCGCGGCGAATTCGGCTATTGGGTCTTCGAGGGCGACACCGTTCCCAGCCAGCGCCCCTCCTGGAACTATCGCAAGGAAGCAGGCGGCGGCATTATCATCGACATGCTCTGCCACTGGCGCTACGTCCTCGACAACCTCTTCGGACCGGTGAAGGCCGTCTCTTGCCTCGGCGCCACCCACATTCCCACCCGCTGGGACGAAGCCGGCAAGCCCTACAGTTGCACGGCCGACGATTCGGCCTACGCCACCTTCGAGATCGAAGGCAAAGACGGCGCCATCGTGGCCCACTTCAATTCGTCCTGGGCCGTCCGCGTGCGCCGCGACGACCTGCTCACCATTCAGGTGGATGGCTCCAAGGGCACTGCCGTTGCCGGCCTGCGCCACTGCTGGACCCAGCACTACGGCAATACCCCACGCCCCGTTTGGAACCCAGACGTGGACAGCCCGCTCAACTATTTCGAAGGCTGGCAGAAGGTCCCGGAGCAGGATACCTTCGACAACGCCTTCAAAAGCCAGTGGGAACTTTTCCTGCGCCACGTGGTCAAGGACGAACCCTGGGCCTGGGGCCTGCTCGAAGGCGCAAAAGGCCTGCAACTCGCCGAAAAAGGCATCGAGTCCTGGCAAAAGCGCGCCTGGGTGCCGATTCCGAACTTGCGCTAATAAGGGCCTGCATCCCAAGTCCTGCCGGTTTTTCGGGCGGAGCGCAGGCCGCACCCTTGCAGTCGTATCGTTTTACAGCTTTCCCGTCATGGGCAACCGATGCCACTACTTAACGGCTACCGTCACCGCGCCAGTGCTGGTGAAATCGCCGATTCTCACAATCACGGGCAAGGCCCGCGCGGGCGTTACTCCCGCTGGAACTTCCACGTTGATCTGGGTTAGTCCGGCCACGGCGCCGGGGACCGCCCCGGCATACTTCACGGCAGCATTCACGCCGCCGATCCAAACCACCGGGGTCTGCGCCAGGTAGCGCAGCGGCGCGCCGATCACCTCGCCATCGGCACTGGCCGGCGTAGTGATGCCGCCTCCGGTGCAGTAGAGCGAGATCACTGAGAGCCGCGCGGCGGGGTTGCCGGTGGAATTGATGGAAGTGTCCTGGTTCAGGATCGCGCCCGGTCCCAGACCGCTCGCATCCAGCGAGAAGATGGCCGGGTTGGCTGCCCGCACCGGCACCGTCAGCGTGTTTGACACCACACCTTGATACTGCACCTGCACCTGGGTACTGGTCTTGCCGCCGACCGCGTAGGGTGTGACGGCGCCGACCTGCCCTTTCAGCGTGTAAACCATGGGCGCGGCCACACCGTCGAACAGCACCTGCGTGCCGGCCAGGGAATCGGTCACAGTTCCGTTGCTCACTTGTAGGGTCACGATCTCCGCGGGCCCCATGCTGGCGCCGAAGAGGGCCACGATCTCCCCGGGCGAGACCGCCTCGGCGTTGTAATTGGCGGCATTGGTCACACTGGCCAGCACCACGGGCGGGGGACCGGGCGACTGTTGGGTGATGGTGTACGTGAGCGCGCCCACATGGATGCTGCCGGTGCGTTGCGCGCTGGTGTTTTCCAGCAGATGGTAGGAGATGACGCCGTTGCCCGTGCCCGTGCCGCCAGCGGGTATGGTGATGCGGATCCAGTTCACGTCGGCGAAGGCGCTCCAACCGCAGACATCGCCTGTGCGGAGATCGATGCGGCCGTCACTCGAGGTCGCCCCGGCGGTGGCGCTGTATGTCGAGAGTGAAAGATTGTTGGATGAACCACTCTGGGTGACGGTCAGCGTGGGCGGGTTGGCCACGTTCGTCTGCAGCGTGACGATTCCGCTGCGCCCGCCGACGCAAGTGTTCGCCGCCACCGCGTAGGCCACCGAGCTCTCCGAAATGCTGTTGGCTGCTCCGGCGAAGGTGAGCCAGGCCGCATTCCTGGTTGCCTGCCACGGGCAATTGGCCTGCACATTGAACCCGGCGGCGCCACCGCCGACCGGGATCTCCTGACTGGTTGGCGTCATGCCGAAAACGCAATCGGTGCGGCCGGCCTGCGTCACCGTGACGTTATTCAGCGCGATCACCATTAGTCCACTCCGCGGAGTAGGCAGCGGGTTGGCATCGGCCGTGAAAGTGACACCGGGGCCGCCCGGGGTGCCTCCCCTCCCCGACGTGATGCGCAGCCAGAGAGTCTGGGTGGCAACGGTCGCGCTGAAATCCCCGCAAAAAGGGCCGCCGGTGCCCTGCGCGACCCGCACCGTGCCAGTGGTCGCAGCCGCACCGATGTTAAAGCTGAGCGGGTCAACCAAATAGGTGCAAAGAGGTTGTGCAAACAGCGGCGAGGCCAACGCCAAGGCGATCAGGAACCTCATAAACACTATGTTAGCGCCTCGCGGCAAGCTTTCAGGATGGCCACCGACCCGGGGGTGTCGCCGTGTACACAAATGGTTTGCGCCAGACCCTGCCGGGCGAAGCGCAGGGCTTGTGCCGCGGCCTCCGGCGGATTGGTAATCAAGGCATCGGGGAATTTGCGCGAGCGCAATGTGCCATCGGGCTCGTAGCGCCGGTCGGCGAACGCCTCACCCGCCACCGCCATGCCCATTGTGCGCCACACGTCGAGCATGGGCGACCCGGCGAGCCCGAAGAGGGTGGTGTGGGGATTCCAGCGCGCCGCGCCGTGCGCGATGGCGCGTGCCACCTCCGCGTTGCGGACCGCGACGTTGTAGAGCGCGCCGTGCGGCTTGACGTGGACGATGGCGCCGCCCAGCCGCCGCACCACATCATCCAACCGCGCAATCTGGCTATACACGGTGTCCGCGATGGCATCCGGAGTCATGACAATTTCCAGCCGTCCGAAATTCTCACGGTCGGGATAGCCCGGATGCGCGCCGATCCGTACACCGCGCTCCAGCGCGAGGCGCGCGGTGCGCTCCATGGTTTGGGCGTCGCCAGAGTGCCCGCCGCAGGCAATATTGGCCGAGGTGATCAAAGCCATCAGCGCCGCCTCGTGCGCCGTGTCTTGCAATTCCCCCAAATCGCAGTTCAGATCTATGTTCATAGCGAATACAGCCACTCTTCCTGATCGCGCAGCAACGCCAGCGCGCCTTCCATGGTGATGCGCTCGAAACGGACCTGGTCGCGCGGGCGCAACTGGCCGAGCCGCCAAAAATCCGCCGAGATCACGTTGGCCGGCTTGGGATAGCCGCCAGTGGTCTGGTGTTCCACGAATAACACAATCGGCTGACCGTCCGGCGGCGCCTGGACCGCGCCGAGAGCAACCCCTTCGGTGATCATGTGCCCACCCGGCGAGAGCAGCGCTGGCCCCTTCAGCCGGATTCCCATGCGATTGGATTCCTCGCTGACCAGGTACCCGGCGGTGTAGAGTTCGTCGCCGAACCACCGCGCCTGCGGTCCTGCGGTAGCCCGCAGGTATGCCATCCCATGGTGCGCCGGCGCTCCCTGGGCCGGCTTGCGAGGGCGGCGCACCGCGCCATCGCCGATGCGGAGCACGTCGCCCGGGCGCAGCGGCCGTCCACCCACGCCCGTCATCACATGGACCGACGCGCTGCCCATCGCCAGCGGTACATCCAAGCCGCCGCGCACCGAAAGGTAGCAGCGGGCTCCGTTGCGCGCGGGTCCCGAGCGCACGGTTTCCCCAGGGCGGATTTCCACGGGCTGCCACATGGGGATGGACGAAGCGAAGTCTGAGCCGGTGAGCGCAATCACGGCGGCGCCTTCGAAGGCGAACTCGCCGCCGGTCAGCGTCATCTCTAGCGCGGCCGCATTCTCCGCATTGCCCACCAGTAGATTGCCGGCGCGCAACGCCAGCGGGTCCGCCGCGCCGGATGGCGAGATGCCGAAATGCGCGTAACCGAAGCGTCCCAGGTCTTGCACCGTGGTGAGGAAGCCGGGCACGAGGACGTGTATGCGGCTCACGGTCGCGCCTCCCGCACCGCAACGAAGCGGACGCGGTCGCCCATGCGCAGGAGCGGCGGCGGGGATGCCGAAGGGTCGAACAGCAACAGGCGGGTCCGGCCGATCAGCCGCCAGCCGCCGGGGGAGGCCAGGGGGTAGATTCCGGCCTGAGGTCCGCCGATGGCGACGCT
Source organism: Candidatus Solibacter sp. (assembly GCA_025361425.1). GTDB lineage: Bacteria > Acidobacteriota > Terriglobia > Bryobacterales > Bryobacteraceae > Solibacter. Next base: position 6,276 of record JANYAH010000101.1, read on the forward strand.
CCCCACCGGGACATTTTTGCGCGGCGCTGACAGGCGCGGGGTGGCCAATTCTGGCGGCAGGCCGCCAAAATAGGGAAAGCAGGTGGCGAAGCCGACGAAGTAGACCAGGTACTCGGCCGCCGCATGCAATTCCACGACGCGCTCTTCCGTGAACCCGGTGTGGCGCGCCACGTCGCTGAGATCCGGGCCGAACTCGCCGCCGTAGCAGACGGGGATCTCGACGTGCCGCGGCTCGGGCGGCGCCGGGTCAAAGTGCGGCGCGATGTGCTGGCGCACCAGCGCCTCCACTTGGGCGTGGGAGCGCAATCGCGGGTCGAAATCCACCAGTACAGAGGTATATGCCGGGTGCAGATTGAGGATACCGCGCACGCCCTGCAGGGAGCGCGTCAGACGCGCCACGGCGAGGTGGGCATCGAGAGAAATCTCGTCGCCGAAAGATAGCAGGAGCGAGCGGTCGCTCGCCGGCCGGATGGTCACTTGGTCAACGTCTTAGGGTAGCAATTTCCGGTTCGCAATGCCGATGCTCCGGCTTGGGCCGGGAGGTTGACCGCGCATGTCTTTCAGCCCCCGCCCACCAAAGCGCGGGGGGGCACGCTATCGTAGAGTCATGAAAGCTCTGGTAAAAAGCAAGAGCCAGCCGGGCCTGTGGCTGGAGGACGTCGCCGCTCCCGAAATCGGCATCAACGACGTCCTCATTCGCGTGTTAAAGGCCGGCATCTGCGGTACCGATGTCCACATCTATAAGTGGGACGAGTGGGCGCAAAAGACCATCCCCGTACCCATGGTGATCGGCCACGAGTTCGTCGGCCGGATTGATGCGGTGGGCTCCAATGTGGCCGATTTCTTCCCGGGCGACATAGTTAGCGGGGAAGGCCACGTGGTCTGCGGCCGCTGCCGCAATTGCTTCGCCGGCCGGCGGCACTTGTGCGCCCACACCATGGGGGTGGGCGTGAACCGCCCGGGTGCATTCGCCGAATACATCGCGCTGCCCATGACCAACATCTGGCGGCACCACGACGGAATCTCTCTCGACGTGGCCGCCATCTTCGACCCCTTCGGCAACGCCGTGCACACCGCGCTCTCCTTCCCGGTGCTGGGCGAGGACGTGCTGATTACCGGCGCGGGACCGATCGGCATCATGGCCGCCGCCGTGGCACGCCACGCCGGCGCGCGCTTCACCGTGATCACGGACCTCAACCCGTACCGCCTCGAACTGGCCGAGAAACTGGGCGTCACCCTGGCCGTCAACGTGCGCGAGCAGAAACTCGCCGATGTGCAGAAGCGGCTTGGCATGACCGAAGGCTTCGATGTCGGCCTGGAGATGTCCGGCAGCGCGGCCGGCTTCCGCGACATGCTGGCCAACATGAGTCACGGCGCGCGGATCGCAATGCTCGGCATCCCCAGCGAAGAGGTGTCCATCGACTGGCGCACGGTGATCTTCAACATGCTCACCATCAAGGGCATCTACGGCCGCGAAATGTACGAGACCTGGTACAAGATGAGCGCCATGCTCCAATCCGGCCTGGATATCTCACCGGTGATTACGCACCGCTACCATTACACCGAGTTCGAAAAAGGTTTCGATGCGATGACCTCCGGCAACTCGGGTAAAGTGATCCTGAGCTGGGATTGATCACATCTCCAGCTTGCCCTGGTAGGTAAGATCCTTCACCCGGAACTCGATCTCGCGCTCCGGGAACTTGAGGCCGCCCAGATACAGGCGGAACAATACCGACTTGTCGGCCGTCTTCGGCGCCCGCGGGAAGATCAGGCGCAGCACCGGGTCGGACGGCGTCGGCGGGAAGTGCCCGACGATGCCGTAGCTCTTCTTGCCGATCAGCATGACCGATTCCTCTTCCATCCTCTTGTTCTCGCGCGCATCGCCCATACCCGCCAGCGTCGGGTAGGTGATGGCCAGGACAAAATTCTCCTCGCCGTGGGCGCTGAGATATTCGAGATAGTCCGGGTCCGGCTCCGGCATCGGGTGGGGATTCTTTTTCAGGCGGAGGCGCAGTTCGGCTTCCGCGTGCTCGATGGGCGCGGCGGTGGCCAGATAGACCACCGCTACCGGCGCCTCGGTGGTTCGCTGCGCCCAGGGGCTCTCGGTTCGGACGGCCTGGATCTCCGCAGCGGTCCATGCTTCGGGAGGCTTGGTTTCCCAGAACGGTTGCGCCAGGAAGAAGAACAACGGCAGGAGGGCGTGCATAATCACAATATGACAGCAATTCGGCGCGGCCGAGCAGAAGACCTGGAGGTTGTCGCCGCCATCCAGCAGGCCAGCCTCGGTGCGGCCCGCTGGAACGTCGCCGACTACCTGGAGCAGAGTTTTCTGGTCGCTGTTGACGGCGATCGCATCCTGGGATTCCTGGTGGCACGCACCGTGGCGGCCGACGAGTGCGAGATTCTCAACCTCGCCGTGGCGCCGGATTTCCGTAGGAAAGGGGTTGCCCGTGGGCTTCTCGATAGCGCTTTACAGGGCTTCCGCGGCGGCGTCTTTCTGGAGGTTCGGGAGTCCAACGGCATAGCCCAAGAGTTCTATAAGTCATTGGGTTTTAAGGAGCTTAGCAAACGCAAAGGGTACTATGATTCGCCCCCCGAAACGGCTATTGTCATGAAGTTTTATTCATGTTAAGGTGGCCTTAGGACGGGAGATGCCGTCCTCGATGAAAATGAGAGATTACCCACCGAGCCTTCCGCATTCAACCGACTCGGCG
>JANYAH010000116.1 GCA_025361425.1 Candidatus Solibacter sp.
GGCTTCCACAACAAAATGGAGACCATCAACAGGGTTGCCTACGGTTTCCGCAACTTCGAAAACTACCGACTCAGAGTGAAGGTGTTATGTTCTTAGAAGGTTTGGGATTGGGGGGCTCCCCCGTTTCTGGCGTAGAGCCCCCCGTTTCTGGCGTAGAGCCGTCGGCACGGCCGGATGGAGGGCTCTTGATCAACAACGGCTGGCTATTGATCAACAACGGGGCCAGACGGATGGCGGAGAGGGGGAGATTCGAACTCCCGGTACCCGTTAAGGTACGCCCGCTTTCGAGGCGGGTGCGATCGACCACTCTGCCACCTCTCCGAAGCCCTGATTATACCATTCGAGCCGTGGTACGCGGGCTTGAACGGGCTGGATCACCCTTGTGGAATCGCCACGAACCGGTGCTGTTCGGCCGCCGTGTGGGCAGCCAGTGTAGCCTCGTTGGCCCTCACGATCTCCGGCCAGGATAGCGCCGGTTTGGCCCCCTGGTATACGCCCTGCAAGAAGTCGAGAAATACCGATTGCCGGCGGGGCAAATCGCGCACGATTTCGGGGTCCGACTTCTCCGTCATCAGCGTCACGCCGGTACTTTCCTGGTATTCCACGATGCCGCGCGAGCCGCTCACGCGCAGACGGTCGTCCCCGTGGCCCGAAGCAGCGGCGGGGCGCAGGTAATCCATATGCAGCGTGGCAGAGCCCCCGTTGTCCAGACGAAACAGGGTCGCCGTAACGTTCTGCATGTCTCCGGCTTCAGGGAATCCGACGTGCGATTGCAGGGAAGCGGCTTCGGTAAAGCGTCTGCCGCTGACCCAGAGCATGAGGTCGATGGAGTGGATCGCGATCCACAGGATGGTGCTGCCGTAAGTGGCTGCGTGTGTCTGCCACGCCGGCCGGGCGCCCAGTTGGTAACTCTTTTGCGCGTCCATTTGCAGAACGTCCCCGATGGCGCCGCTCTCTACAATCCGCCGTATGGCCAGGTAGGGCGGCTCGAAACGCATGGGCAACAGCATGCCCAAATGAATCCCGCTGCGCTTCACCGCCGCGTAAACCGCGTCGAGATCCGCGCGATGGAGCGCCAGCGGCTTTTCGGCGATCACGTTGAGCTTGCGCGCGGCACACGCGAGAATCGCAGCCGTCCGGCGGCCGTTGTGGTTGCAGATGGCCACTACATCGAGTTGTTCGGCGGCCAGCAGTTGAGCGAGCGTTTCGTAACGGCGCGCCGTCGCGGCGTACCGATTCTTGAGGCCGTTGGCTAGTGCGCCCGGGTCCGACCCCTCGCCGGCCACGGCCACCAGTTCCACGTCCGGCAGTTGCGGCAAGACGCGCAGGATCTCCTCGGGGTGCCCGTCAAAACCGGCCAGCGCCAGGCGAAGTTTACGGGGAAGGCGCACTTCCCGCGCGGTATCCACCTGCGCCATCAAGGCGCTGCCGAACGTCCCGGCGAGCAACAATCGGCGACTGGTTCGTGTCATTCCACCTTTCCTTTCCCCGCACTTTCGCGAGTCATGATAACGTACCATTGCCATGCTTGCTTATAACCGCCGCGAACTGCTTGGCCTGCTCGGCTCCGCCGCCCTGGCAAAAGGCCGTCCCCGGCCCAACATTCTCTATATCATGGCGGACGATCACGCCGCTCACGCCATCTCCGCCTACGGCAGCCGGATCAACCAGACGCCGAACATCGACCGCATCGCGCGCGGCGGCGTTCGCCTCTCCAACTGCTTCTGCACGAATTCCATCTGCACGCCCAGCCGGGCCGCGATTCTCACCGGGCAGTACAGCCACAAGAACGGCGTCTACACTCTGGAAGAGCCGCTCGACCCCAAGCGCAATCACGTCGCCAAGGAACTGCAAAGCGCAGGTTACCAGACGGCGATGATCGGAAAATGGCACCTGGTGAGCGAGCCCACCGGCTTCGACCACTGGAACATTCTCCCCGGCCAGGGCGTTTATCACGATCCCGTGTTCCTGACCAGCGCCGGGCGCAAGAAATACACCGGCTACTGCACGGACCTGATCGGCGATTTCACGCTCGACTGGCTCAAACAGCGCGACCCGAAGAAGCCGTTCTTCACCATGTGCCATCACAAAGCGCCGCACCGCCCCTGGGAGCCTTCCGCCAAATACAAAAATCTCTTTGCGGATCGCGACATCCCCGAGCCCGACAACCTCTTCGACCACTACGAAGGGCGCGCACTCAGCGTCGCCGCCGTCACCATGAAAGTGGGCGAAGATATGCTCAAGACCGATATCAAGCGCGATTTCCCGCCCAACCTCAAGGGCGACGCTCTGCGCAAATGGGCCTACCAGATTTACATCAAGGATTATCTGCGCTGCATCCAGAGCGTGGACGACAACGTGGGGCGCGTGCTGGATTTCCTGGACGCCGAGGGACTGGCTTCCAACACTATCGTGATCTACACCTCGGACCAGGGCTTCTTCCTGGGCGACCACGGCTGGTTCGACAAGCGGTTGATGTACGAGGAATCCCTGCGCATGCCGTTCGTGATGCGCTATCCGGGCACCATCCGTCCCGGCACGGTCAACCGCGACATGGTGCTGAATATCGATTTCGCGCCCATGTTCCTCGACTACGCAGGCGTCCGTACCCCCTCCGAAATGCAGGGTCGCAGTTTCCGCGCCAACCTGGAGGGACATTCGCCGCGCGACTGGCGCAAGGCGATGTACTACCGATATTGGATGCACAACACCAGCGACCAC
>JANYAH010000120.1 GCA_025361425.1 Candidatus Solibacter sp.
CTCTGCAACGGCTTTGTCCAGTTTGTGCTTCGCCAAGACCCTGCCGGTCAGTTCGACTTCGCCCCGCTGCAATCGCAATTTGCGCGACAGCGTTTGAATACCCTTCATCTGGATAGCATCGTGTTGGTGGACGGAGGCCAAGTGGTCTACGCCGAAATCGCTCTCCTGCGCATCTTCTCGCGCCTGCGACGGCCCTGGCCGTGGTTGGCGCAAATCGCCGGCTGGCTACCTGGCCCGCTCCTCGCCGGGGGCTACCGGTTCGTGGCCCGGCACCGCTACCGGCTTTTCGGACGCGATGCGGTCTGCACACTTCCCCAGCCCCAGTGGAAAGGCCGCTTCCTCACGTGAGCCCTCTCCTCGATCATCGCCCCTGGCCCGTCCCCACCCGCCCCTGGGTCATGCGCATGCGCTGGTGCGATTTGCTCTTCGCGCATTGGCGCGTGGACGCGTCCGCCATTCGCAGTTTACTTCCGCAAGGGCTGGACTTGGATCTGTTCGAAGCCCAGGCATACGTGGGCGCCGTCCCCTTGACCATGGCGGGGGTGTCGCCCCGCCTGTTGCCGGCCGTGCCCGGCATGGACACTTTTCCGGAAATCAACCTGCGAACCTATGTGAAGGCCGGCGGCAAACCCGGCGTGTGGTTTTTCAGCCTCGATGCCGGTCAGAAGGTGGCCGTCCGAGTGGCCCGGCGTTTTTTCCACTTGCCCTATTTTGACGCCCAGTTTCAGGTTGCCCACTTGAGCGAGCGCGTTACATACGCCGCCGTGCGCAGCCATCAAGGCGCGCCCAACGCCGCGTTCACAGCCAACTATCGCCCCACCGGAGCGGTGTACCGCGGTGCACCCGGAACCCTGGACACTTGGCTCACGGAGCGCTACTGCCTCTACGCGGCAGACCCTGCGGGCCGCCTGTATCGCGGCGAAATCGACCACGCCGCCTGGCCCCTGCAGCCAGCCGAAGCCGAAATCCAAGTCAACACTTTGGGCGATTGGTTGGGAATCAAAATGCAGGGCCCGCCCGCCACGCTGCATTTCGCAAAGTCGCTCGACGTGCGGGCGTGGTTGCTAGAGCGCGTATGAATCTTGGGTTGTGTAGGCTTACCTCGTCAAATCGTATATAATCGTCAAATCCAAGCGGTAGAGGGCCGCAACCTATGAAGAAGAGAACCGTATCGTTCCTCGCTGTGGCAGTAGCGGGCTCGGCGCTCATAGCCTTTGCACAGGCTCCGCCTCCTCCGGCACAGCCGGCGCCAGCGCAGGCGATGCCCCCTGGCCCGAATCCGAATTCGCAATACCGTTTGGGTCCGGACTCGATGCCGCAGGAAGGCGTGCCGAAGGGCGAGATCCGCGGGCCCTACACTCTTCCCAGCAATGTCTATCCAGGCACTCAGCACACCTACTGGGTGTACGTACCCGCGCAGTACGACGCGGCGGTGCCGGCCAGCCTCATGGTCTTCCAGGACGGCCAGGCGTTCAAGGACGAGAACGGCGATATGCGGGCACAGAACGTGATGGACAATCTCATCTACCGGCGTGAGATTCCGGTGATGATCGGAGTCTTTATCAATCCGGGCCGCCGCCCCGATCAAATGGAACCCACCCCGCGGACCGGTTGGGGCGATGGCACCACCAATCGCGGCATTGAGTACAACATGCCCGACGATAAATACGCGCGCGTGATTACCGAAGAACTGATGCCGGCGCTCAATAAGGAATACAACATTTCGAAGGACCCAGAACAGCGTGGAATCGGCGGCTCGAGTTCCGGCGCCATCGCCGCCTTCTCGGTTGCGTGGGAGCGTCCCAACGAATTCCGCAAGGTGCTGAGCAATGTTGGCAGCTTCACCAATCTCCAGGGCGGATTTGTGTATCCGGAGCGCGTGCTAGCCAGCGAAAAGAAGCCGATTCGCGTGTTCCTGTGCGACGGGCGCAACGATAACCGGGGCCTGCGCGCCGGGGTTTACGACGAAAAGCGCGATTGGTTCTACCAGAACGTCCGACTCATGAAAGCCCTCACGCAGAAGGGTTATGACGTGAACTACTCCTGGAGCATGAACCTTCACGGACAGAAGTTCGGGGGCATGATTATGCCCGAGATGATGCGCTGGCTGTGGCGCGACGGCCCTGTCTCCACCGACGTCAACGACATGGTGGAGCGCAGCTTCCGCCCGCCCGCGGCGAAAAAAACCGATCGGTAAACTGGGTGGGGCAGGCCAAAGGGTTCGCCCCACCACCCTAACGCGCGGGCGAATTCACGAAAGCAGCGATATCTTTGGCGGCCTTGGTTTCCACGCCCGGCTTTTGCAGAAAGCCGAGATCGCGGAACCACTCGATATAGCGGTATTGCCAGGTGCCTAACGGTATGGCATTGCGGTCCGTCAGACCGCCGGTCATGCGGCTGCCGTCGGGCAAGGCATCGCCGGGGTGCCGACCATTGCCGTAAATGTGCATCTCGATGTTCGGCACACCGATCGCCAACATCGCCGTAAAGTACTCCATTGCCCAGACCGCATGAACCCGGTCGCCCGACCCGCCACAGACGAGGAATGCCGGAGGAACATTGCGCGGAATCGGTGGCGCGGTGCGATTGCGCGCGAAGGGCGTGGGACCGGGATAGACGATGCCCACGAAATCGGGTCGCGAAGAGATTCCCGCCAGGGGGTCGCCGGGGTCGCTGTTTTTCTTGTCGAAGTCCGCGAACAGGACCGCCGACGGAGCGGCTAATTCCGCTCCCGCCGAGAAGCCCATGATGCCGATCTTGTTCGGATCGATGCCCCATTCCTTGGCGTAAGCGCGCACCAGCCGGATGGCTTGCAGAGCATCGTTCACCGCGTCCTTCTGCACGTCGTAGCCATCCTTGCGCAGGCGATTCCGCAGGATGATGGTGTTGACCCCGTAGTTATAGAAGAAGGGAACGAAATCGGCGCTCTCCGTGCCTACGTTCAGGGTATTGTGCCCGCCGCCAGCCACCAGGATCACGGCGGCGCCGGTATTGAGCCCGCGATCGACCATGTGTACTTCAATCGAGGGGTTGTGAATGTTGACGATGCTGTTGATGCGCCCCGGCACGGCCTGGCTCATGCTGTACTGCTCGGCTTCGCGCACGCGTTCCGCTTTAAGGAAGGTCGAGCCGGGCGGATAGAGCGGGACCACCACGCCGCCTGGCACGATGGGTAACGGAGCATAAGGAGCGTCGTTCACCGGCCCTGGTTTCGGCACTCCCAGAGGCGCCGGAAGTGGAGGCAGCGCCGCGCGTGGAGTATTTTGTGCCCTGCCGCTGGTCATCGCCAATGCCGTCCATAGCAGCGCACTGAAAGCGGACCCGATTATTTTTCTTTGCATAACCTTAGGGCTGCAGCGTCAAGGTAGCTTTTCCGGCGGGACCGCTGTAGATCAGCTCGAGCGAGCGTATGTCCTTCGTCTTCCCACGGTATTGGAAGTAAATCAGCCCCGCCACCGGAAGCGCGCGGTCGCCTTCGGGCAGCGTGGCTTTTTGCACGCGCTGCTCCATCGCGCGCCGTAGCGGGAACGGCATTTTGGGAGGCGTGACCGGCTCGTTGGATTCACCTTGCCCGCCACTTCCGCCGCCGCTCATGCTGGATTTCGACTTCTTGGTATCGGCGGGCGGCTCCCACTCGGGGTCTTTGAGGGACCCCAATACCATCCCGAAGGGTTGACTGGACAAGGGCGATTTCTTGCCGTTGACGCGCAGGGAAAAGTCTTCGGCGCTCAGCTTGGTCCGCACCCCTGGCGTACCGAAGAACCCCGTTTCCACTACCACGTAGTCCTCCGTGCTCAGCGCCCCTTGCGGCGTCGGGACGGCATGTCCGGTGAATTCGGCCACAACCGTCACCGTGCCCGCCTGAGCCTGGGCCTGATAGTCGGCCGGAGTCGCTCTGGGCGGCAGACCTTTCGCCTCATTGACGGCCGCGTCCTTGCCTGCCGCGGTTTGCCCTCGTGCGCACAGGCAAAGGGCAGTGAGCAAGATACCAGTTTTCAACGTAGAGAAGAGTCGCATTCCAGCTTTCAAGCTAGCATAGCCGGGATGCGACGGCATCGGAACTGCCACCGGCACGACGGAACCTCCAGGCGCTGGTCCCAGCCAGCACGCAGCAACTCGCCGTGAGAGATCGCCAGTCAACCGCGAGTTCGGTTACATTGAAGCTGTGCTCGCCGAATGAAGACCGCCGTCACCCGCGACTTGGCGGAAATCCGCGCCCAAATCGAAACCTTCCTCAAGAGCGCGCGTGAGCCCGCGCTCCTCGAACCCGGCGAGGAGTTGCTCCCCCTCAACGGCGAAAACTACTCGCTCGAAATGCGCGGCTCCCGACTCACCCTTCAGGCATGGGACCGCGCGCGCAACTGGAGCCGCCGCGTCACCGCCATCACCGAATCCACCAACGCACGCCTCGCCATGACTGTGGAGCGCTTCGCCCGCCGCGAAGGCCAGATGTTCCTCCTCGATCTGGGCCGCCGCTCCGGCGTGGAACTCAGCAAGCGCACCGGCCGGCTGGTATTCCGCGAGCGCTTCCGCCTCTTCCTGCGCCGCCAGTTTCCCGAGTGGACCCTGGCCGAAGTCAGCGCCGAAGCCGATCTCGAGCACTCCCTCTCTCCTACCTTCCCGCGCGCCTATCTCAAGCACGGACAGCACGGTTGGGCCGCCATTGCCTGTCCGCTCAATGCCGATCCGTCCGCCGTGCTCTCCTTCGGACTCATCTGGCTCGCCTACCTGCGCGCGCGTGAAAAACGCGTGGCGCTGGAAGGGCTCGCACTCTATATCCCCGCCGGCCTGGAGCGCGCCGCCGCGCTGCGCATCCTCTGCCTGGACCCCCAATCCGCCCGCTTCGAGCTCTTCACCTATACCGCTGGCGACGATTTGCAGCGCGCCGAACCCGGCGATTACGGCAACCTGGATACCCGCTTGGAACCTTGCCGCCGCCCCGCGCCCAACATCGCCGAAACCTGGCAGCAGATCGCCGCCCTCCCCGGCGTGGAGCGCATTCCCAAACACGATGGACGCACCAGCCTGCGCGTGCGCGGCATCGAGTTCGCCGAACTCTCCGGCCGCGACCTTTTCTTCGGACTCGCCGAGCGCCGGCCCGCGCGCGAGCATCATGCGCCGGAAATCGCGCGCATCGCCGAAGAGCTCGACCGCGCGCGGTCGGCCGGCGCCGATACCGGGCACCCGCTCTACCGCCAGTATCCCGAGGCGTGGCTGGAATCGCAGGCTCGCGCCGAAATCGAGACCCTCGACGCCACACTGTGCCGCCACCCCATTTACGGCCAGGTGCCCGCTTTTGCCGCGGGCGAGCGCGGGGTCCTCGATCTGCTGGCGGTGGATCACACCGGCCGGCTCACGGTGGTGGAGCTGAAGGCGAGCGCGGATCTGCACCTTCCGCTGCAAGCGCTCGACTACTGGGTGCGCGTCAAGTGGCACCTGGACCGCCGCGAATTTTCCGCTAACGGCTACTTTCCGGGCATCCAGTTGCGTCCCGATGCGCCGCGCCTGTTGCTGGTCTCGCCGGCACTCGAATTCCACCCCACCACGGAGACCATAATGGGCTTTTTCGCACCTGGCATTGAGGTGGAGCGCGTCGGTCTGGCGGTAGAATGGCGTAGGGGGCTGCACGTCATGTTTCGCCTCAACGGCGCGCAGCGTCCTCAGTGATCTTTATGCTCAAAGTCCTGAAGCAAGCCAAATCCGCCTTATCCCTGTTAAGCGCGGACGAAATCCAAAAACAGGCCAAATCGCCGGTGCATTTCGGCCTGGTTGCCAATAACAGCGGCGATTATGCGGAAATGGAGGAGTTCCTGGTGCCCTCCACTCTGCCGCGTCCGGAGTGGCGGCTGCGCATGAGCCAGGTGCATCGCGCCACCGATCATGACGCGCCCGGCAACGTGGACATCGTGCTCTACGAATCGGGCATTCCCTGTCCCGTGGGCTCCTATGCCTTTCAGCGCGGCCATGCCGACGCCACCTGCGCGAGTATTCTGGACGATAAGACAGATCTCGATCTCGCCCTGGGGTGTCAGTTTTTGCCCTTCCGCCGCCTGGTGGTGGAGCGCATCATCCATATGGTGTCGAAAGAAAACGCCTTGTTCGCCGTCGCCACCGCGCTGCCCAACGTGGTGCCGAGCCTGATCGAACTCCCCTGGGTGTTCGGCGAGTTCGCTTCCGATACCGCCTTCCTCACCGCCAACCAAGTGCGCATGGCGTTTCAGATCGCCGCCGCCTGCGGCAAAGAGGTCGGGCTGGCTAATCAGAAGGGCGCAGTGCTGAGCATTGCCGCCGGCGCCTTCGGCTGGCGTGCGCTGGCCCGCGAACTGGTGAGCCACATCCCGCTGGGCGGCGGGCTGATTCCCAAGGGCGCCATCGCCTATGCCGGCACCTACCTGGCCGGCAAGGGACTGGAGTACTTCCACGTACATGACGGCAGCCCCAGCGCCGCGCAGCGCGAGCAGCTCTATCAGGAGGGCTTGGAGCACGGCCGCAGTTTCGCCAAAACGGTGCATCTCGGCGAAAGCCGGGCATAAACCTTTCGGCTATTTTACGCGTCGTACAATGTAGTGAAGCAATCCAAGAGGATGATTATGCGTTTGATTTATGCTGGAATCGCTTTAGTCTTTGCAACCCTGGGGTTGGCCGACACCATCACGCTAAAAAGCGGCCGTGTGATCAATGGCACGTATCTGGGCGGCTCTGCCCGCACCGTGCGCCTCGACGATGGCGACAACGTGCGGACCATCGACGTCTCCGATATCCTACGCATCGAGTTTGGCAACTCGATCGAAAACTCAGCCCGAAACTCAGACAGGCCTTCCAATGGGCCCACGGTACGTAGGGCAGACTCGAGTTCGAGTTCCGATTCAGACCCGGATCGCCCCGTCTTCCGCCGCCCGGAAAACGTGATGCGGCCCCCCGACGCTCCTCCTCCCGCGATGGTTGACGGCACGCTTCCCGCCGGGACCAACCTGGTGATCCGCATGATTGACGCGGTGGATTCGGAGACCAACCGGGTGGGCCAGACTTTCCGCGCCAGCCTGGATCAGCCGGTGATGGTGGACGGTGAAACCGTCATCCCGCGTGGCGCCGATGCTTGGGTCAAACTGGTGGACGCCAAGGATTCCGGCAGGCTCACCGGCCGCGCCGATCTGACGCTCGCGCTGCAATCGGTCAGCATCAACGGACGCATGGTGGATCTCAACACGCAGAGCATCAATAAGGAAAGCGGTTCGCAGGGTGAGAAGACGGCGAAAGTGGCGGGCGGCACGGCGGTGGTAGGCGCCATCATCGGCGCCATCGCCGGCGGCGGCAAGGGCGCGGCCATCGGCGCCGGCGCGGGCGCGGCCGCTGGCGCCGGCTCCCAGGTGATTATGGGCGGCCAGCGCGTGCGCATTCCGTCTGAGACCCGGCTTACTTTTATCCTCGACAACCCGGCTCGTTTCTAGTGAAACCTACCGCGATTGTTACCGGCGGCAGCCGTGGCATCGGCCGCGCCATCGCAGCGGAGCTTGCGAAAACTCATCGCGTCATTGCCACTTGGCGCGGGCGCAAGGACGCGGCGGATTCTTTACACCAGGAGACCGGCTGCGAAATTTTTCAGTGCGAAATCACCAGTCGGGAGGATCGCGCGGCGCTGCTCACCTTCGCCCGTCAGCGGTTTGAAAAGCTGGATCTATTGGTCAACAACGCCGGCATGGCTCCCCGCGAGCGCCGCGATCTGTTGGATGCTACTGAAGAGAGCTTCGACGAACTGATCGCAACCAACCTCAAGGGCCCCCACTTCCTTACCCAACAGGCGGCGCGCTGGATGACCGAAACCGGCGAGGGGCGGATCGCGTTCGTGACTTCGATTTCCTCCTACACCGCCAGCGTGAACCGCGGTGAGTATTGCATTTCCAAGGCAGCCCTGAGCATGACCGTGGCGCTTTATGCGCAGCGCCTGGCGGAAGTAGGCATCAAGGTCTTCGAGATCCGCCCCGGCATCATCCGCACCGACATGATCGCCAAGGTGGAAAAGTTGTACGACGAGAAAATCGCCGCCGGCCTGCTGCCGCAGCGCCGTATGGGCGAAGGCAGCGACGTCGCCAAAGCGGTCCGCGCCATCGCCGATGGGCTTTTGGATTACTCCACCGGCCAGATCCTTAACGTGGACGGCGGCTTCAGCCTGCGAAGTCTCTGAGATAGTCGCCACCCGGTCGCGTGTGGTGACGGGTTCGCGACCCACGGCGCGCAGCCGGCAAGGGCGCGCGGGTGTTGGGGAGCGGCGGAGCGGAAACCTGCCGGCGAGCGCAATTCCAGCACCCTCTTTGGCAACGCCGGGCGATGTTCTGGCGAACGCCGGCCCACTCCGGAATCGCGGTAACTTTGGATGCGGTCGCGAGAACACACGCCTCGCCCGGCATGCCCGTGGGGGCCGCGACAACGTGCGGGCGCTATCGGAAGATCACTCCGGCTCAGGACCGTTGGCTTTTCGCGCGTCGTCGTTCCGGACGTCCACCGGTAACTGAGGGAGCCGGTATTTCCGCCTCTTTGCCCCAGGGGAAGATTGCCCCGCGCAGTTGACGATGGAGTGACAACGCAACGATGAACGGCAAGACGTAAGGAAGCACGCTGACCACGAGGTATTCGCCGACATGGCGGATCCACTTGCCGGCCGCATCCTCGGTGCCGGCGAGTTGGGCGACCACGTTACGTGCCGTGATCTGGGCGAAGACCAGCAGCAGAATTAGCTCGATCGCCGACATCAGAGCCGTGCCCAGCAGAAGCGGGCGCAGGCTTCGCCGCACACCCGGCGCCGCCAGCATAATCGCCCAGTAGACCGGAAGGCTGAAGGTGAACGCGATTGCGTCGCTGCGCGGAATGTCGAAACCAATCGAGTGAATCTGGCGCGCCACCGGCTGCTGCGGCGTCGCAGGCAGGGTCTTTTCCAGAGGCACGCGCAGAGTCCAATCGGCGGAGGGGGTTTCCTGGATGAACAGGAAGCCTCCGGCTGCGCCCTTCAGCAGGAACAACATCGGGCCAAGCAGCGCGAACCACCAGAGAATGAGCAGGCCGATGAGCAGCGCGGAGCCGCGCAGCAGGAAGCGGGTCTGCGGCTCAATCGCAGGCATGGGTAGCAGCGGCAAGCCGCGCGACGCGGTTGGCCCACAGCCAGAAGACCACCATCGTGTCCAACACCAGCAGGCTTTCCCAGAGGTAGCCGTGCGCGAAGTCGAACCAAGTCATGCTGTACTGTCCGATGTAGAAGAGACTGATGAAGCGAAGAATGTTGAGCATCTGAACGATCGCGCTGCCGGCCATAAGTCCGAGCGCTTTCATCTTCCAGGGAGCGGGAAAGGCGAGGAGCGCGGACCAGAGCAGAATGGTGACGTTGACCGCGTTGCATCCGTCGCGCATCTCCACGGCGAAGCCACCAGGAGAGCGCAGAATCGCTCCGTCGCGCGTGGCGTGACCTCCGCACGCCAGCAGCAGCCCGTGCGAGACCTTGACCAGCGCCCGCGAGAACTCCACATCCGCGGACTGGACAGGGGGAGTCAGCAACACGCCGAATGCGAACAGCAAGCAGCCGGCGAAGACCAGAACGAAGCGGAGGGGGCGAATCTTAGTCAGAATACTGTGATAGCAGAGGGCTCGATTGGTGTCAATTTTTCGGCGGGCAGCCAGAGGATACTGCCACTCCGGTTCCGTGGAAGATTCGGCGCATTTCGGAAACCGTAACCCGGCACTCCACTTCGCGCAGACCGGCGTGGCCAACGGGCCGGCGCGGTATGCCGCCGCAAAATCGGGGCGCCGATTGAGATCGGACGCTTCCCGCTGTTTCTGAAGAAGTGAAAGAGAAACTTAGGCCACGCCCAAGAACTTCTCTTTGCGCGCGCCGCAGATCGGGCACGTATCCGGCGGCGTACCGAACTCAATATTGCCACAGACCGGACACAGGTAGAAGCCCGCTTCGGCCAAATCTTTGCCTTGCTCCACGGCCTCCAGAGCGCGTTTGTACAGCTCGGCGTGAACTGCCTCGGCTTTCATCGCGAACCCAAACATAAGCTTGGCGCGGTGCCCTTCGGCCTGGGCCTCGGCGAGCATGGGGGGATACATGGTGGTGAACTCGTAGGTCTCGCCCGCGATCGCCGCCTGTAAGTTGTCGCGCGTGGAGGCCACACCGTCCAG
>JANYAH010000142.1 GCA_025361425.1 Candidatus Solibacter sp.
CGATGTGCTCAAGGTAATAAGCACTGCTCCTACGTCTTCGTAGATTCCAACCAAATCACTGGCGGCCGGATACGCCCGGCAAAAACCCGCAAGCCCCGGCCGCCGCAACGAACTTCAGATAGACTCCCCTCTCCAGCCCAAAGTGCCTTTCACCCCAGCCCGCTTGCCCCCCCTGATATCATGGTATTTCCCATGCAAATCGAGAAAGTTTATGAGCCCCAGCGCTTCGAACCCCACTGGGCGCAGTGGTGGATTGACTCTGGCATCTTCCGCGCCTCCCCCGACAACCCCGGCCGCGCCTTCTCGCTCGTCATTCCGCCTCCCAACGTCACCGGCATCCTCCACATCGGCCACATGCTCGAGCACACCGAGATCGATGTCACCGTCCGCTGGCATCGCATGCTCGGCGACAACACCCTCTGGCTCCCAGGCACCGATCACGCCGGCATCGCCACCCAGATGGTGGTCGCCCGCCAACTCAAAGAGGAAGGCATCGACTACCGAGATCTCGGCCGCGAAAAGTTCGAAGAACGCGTCTGGCAGTGGAAAGCCCAATCCGGCGACACCATCAAGCGTCAGATGGTCCGCCTCGGCGCCTCCTGCGATTGGAGCCGCGAGCGCTTCACCCTAGACCCCGGCCTCGCCCGCGCCGTCCGCGAAGCCTTCGTCCGCCTCTACGAAAAAGGCCTCCTCTACCGCGGCGAGTACATGGTCAATTGGTGCCCCCACTGCCACACCGCGCTCAGCGATCTCGAGGTCGCTCACGCCGATGTCGCCGGTCACCTCTGGCATATCCAATACCCCGTCAACGGCATGCCCGGCTGCTTCCTCACCGTCGCCACCACGCGCCCCGAAACCATGCTCGGCGATACCGCCGTCGCCATCAACCCCAAGGACCCGCGCTACCTCCACCTCCACGGCAAGACCGTCCAGCTCCCGCTGATGGATCGCGAGATCCCCATCATCCTCGACGATCTGGCCGACCCCCAATTCGGTACCGGCGTCGTCAAAGTCACCCCCGCTCACGACCTCAATGATTTCGAAGCCGGCAAGCGCCACAACCTCCCCAAGATCAAGGTCATCGACGAAAATGCCCGGATGACCGCCGCCGCCGGCCCCTACGCCACCTTCGACCGCTTCGAAGCCCGCAAGCGCGTCGTCGCCGATCTCCAAACCATCGGCGCCCTCGTCAAAATCGAAGACTATAAGCTCTCTCTCGGCAAGTGCGATCGCTGCAAAACCGCCGTCGAACCGCTCATCTCCACCCAGTGGTTCGTCAAAACCAAACCGCTCGCCGATAAGGCCATCGCCGTCGTCGAGAGCGGAGAAATTGGCTTCGTTCCGGCGAATTGGACCAAGACCTATTACGAGTGGATGTACAACATCCGCGACTGGTGCATCTCGCGCCAGCTCTGGTGGGGCCACCGCATCCCCGCCTGGCACTGCGGCGAGTGCAAGGAAATCGTCGTGGCGCGCGAAACCCCCACCACCTGCCCGCGCTGCGCATCCGCCAACCTTACCCAGGATACCGACGTTCTCGACACCTGGTTCTCTAGCGGACTCTGGCCCTTCTCCACCCTCGGTTGGCCAGATCAGACCGCCGACCTCGCCAAGTACTACCCCACCTCGCTGCTCATCACCGGCTTCGATATACTCTTCTTCTGGGTCGCCCGCATGGTCATGATGGGCTCCGAATTCATGGGCGAAATCCCCTTCAAGCAGGTCTATATTCACGGCCTGGTGCGCGACGCCGACCGCCAGAAAATGTCCAAAACCAAGGGCAACGTCATTGACCCCCTCGTCGTCACCGAGAAGTACGGCACCGACGCCGTCCGCATGGCGCTGCTCCAGGGCGCCGCCCCCGGCACCGATATCGTCCTCACCGAAGAGCGCATGGAAAGCTCCCGCGCCTTCGCCAACAAAATCTGGAACGCCGCCCGCTTCCTCAATGTAGGGCAGGCCGCTGACCTCTCCAGCGCCGAAGGCCCGCTCCCCATCGAAGACCGCTGGATCGTCTCGCGCCTCAACGCCACCGCCGAATCCGCCAATCGCGCCATCGAACAACACCGCTACCACGAATTCGCTCAGATTCTCTGGCACTTTTTCTGGCACGAATTCTGCGATTGGTACATCGAACTTAAGAAAGGTCCCGGCGCCAACCTGCCGAACGCGCTCGCTGCTTTTGAGACCGCCCTCCGCCTGCTGCATCCCGCCATGCCCTTCCTCACCGAAGAACTCTGGCAGCGCCTCGACCACCCCGAGGGGCACCCGCAATCGATCGCCCTCGCCCCCTACCCGCAATATCGCGCGGAACTCGCCGACCCCGAGGCCGAAAAAGAAGTCGCCATCATCCAGGCTGTCGTTACCAAAATCCGGACCATGCGCGCTTTTGCCGCGCTTGACTCCAATGCAAAAGTCGGTGCCAAACACCAGCTTACCGGTGAGCTCTATCTCTCCGATAACATCGCCCCACGGGCGCGCGCTCACCAACAGGCCATCGAGAAATTGGCCAACGTCACCCTGGAGTTCAAGGACCGCCTAACGTCCGATCCGCCCATTTCTGCCCCCGGTTCCGGTGAAAGTACCTTGCGGGACGGCATCCTGTATCTGCGCGCATCCGAACTGGAATTCGACATCCAACTCCGCGCGGAGTGCCCCCAGGTGGAGGTGACCCCTGAGGCGGAAGCCGCCCAGCGCAAGCGCCTCGATAAGGAGCGCGACCAGCTCGAAAAGAATATCGCTAACTCCAAGCGCCAACTCACCGACCAGACCTTCCTCAGCAAAGCCCCCCCCAAGGTGGTCGATAGCATTCGCGCCAAATTGGCGGATTACGAAGCCCAGCTCGCCAAAATGTCATGACACGCGGAATGAATCGCACATTGGCAAATCGGCAGCTGTGGAGCACCCACTCCTGCGTGTCGTGCCGGCGCTCGGCACCCGGAGACTCCATGCTGCACGCCCGGGTGCGTGCGCCACGGCGCCAACCGCACAATGGCAGGGTATCATGACCGAAATCGTCCGCC
>JANYAH010000148.1 GCA_025361425.1 Candidatus Solibacter sp.
CCACGTCCTCCCGGTCGTCCTCGCGCGTGAACAGAGCGGCGCCATCCTGGTCGCACACCCCTGCGACCTTTGGTGGTTGCAGGACAGCGTTGTAGATGTGCTTGCACTCGGGACACTGGCGGCGCGCGGTAAGCCTCGTCACCAGCGCCTCATCCGGAACGTCCAGGTGAATCACCACTGGCTTGGGCAGTCCGCGTTCCCGCAAGAGGGCCGAAAAGTGGATCGCCTGCGGCACCGTGCGCGGGTAGCCATCCAGCAAAAACCCCTCTTTACAATCCGGCCGCGCAATCCGGTTGGCGACAATTCCGTTGACCAGTTCGTCGCTCACCAGTCCGCCACGGGCCAGGATGGTGCAAGCGACCTTGCCCAGTTCCGTACCGGCTTTGCACTCGGCGCGGAACATTTCCCCAGTGGAAATTGCGGGGATATGGAATCGCTCCGCCAGATATTCAGCCTGCGTACCCTTACCGCAACCCGGGGGTCCGAACAACAATAAAATCACTAACAACCTCCATGCGACCCGCGCCAGTCCGGCAGAGTAAGAATAAAGGCGTTTAGTAACACCAGATTTACGGATCTGAATATAGCCTAGCGAGTGCCGGCCCTGCCGTCAATGGGGGGGGTGCGCTTCGTCGGGACGACCCTCGTCGAAGATGCGGCCATCCGGGCGCAGTTTAAGTTGCCGGTCGCGCCACTGCACGGTGTCGCCGAAAATACCGGCGACCCACACCGCGAAACCGAACAGGTCGCGCAGCGGAATCAGCCAGAAATAGCGCAGCACCTTGCGGTCGCCCAGAACCCCCGCGCCCACCCACATGCCCGCCAGGACGCGCACCGCTAGCGCCGCCGCGCCGGCCTGCCATTGGTGCGCCGCGAGCGCTACCAGGCCCCACAGCGTGGCGTGGGTCACCACGTAGCCGTAATATCCCGAGGGCCGCGACACGCGGATGGTGCGCGACCAGCGCAACTGGTGCCGCCAGACCTCCGCCCACGTCCCGCCGCCAAGGTGCGTCTCCACCACCACCGGCGCGAACTCGATGCGGTATCCCAACTGCGCGATGCGGCAGCCCAACTGGTAATCGTCGGCCAGGTAATTGGCGATAGCCGCGAAGCCGCCGATGCGCTCCAGCGCGTCGGCGCGGAACACCATGGTGGAGCCCAGGGCGAACTCCGCCACGCCAAGCAGGCGAGCCACCAGCACGCTGGGCGCGAACTCGGTGGCGATGCCCAGCGCCTCAAAGCGCGAGGCCCAGGATTCGGCCCCCGCCCGGTACAGGCACGTTACCATTCCCACGCCCGGGTCTTCCAGCGGCGCCGTCACCGCGCGCAGATACCCAGGCTCCACCACAATGTCGCTATCGTTCACCAGGAACACGGAGTGCCGCGCCCGCCGCGCTAGTTCCGCCAGCACCCCGACTTTGGCATTGGGCGCCGCGGTGGGAACAATCGCGATCTCCATGTGCAAACGGGGAAACTCCGCTTGCAGGCGCTCCAGATCCCGCAGCGCCGGATCATCGGGCGTGTTCACCCCGAAAAGAATTTCGAACTCCGGATAGTCCTGCGCGGCATGTGACAAAATGGCTTCGTAGAAGCGCGGATCGCGCCCGTGAATCGGCTTGAGAATCGAGAGCGGCGGATGGGAGTGCGTCCGAACCCCCGCCGGCGCCGGTCGCCAGCGCGCCGCGGCGATCGTCACCAGGCAGTAGTATGCCGCCGCCGCAATCGCCGGAATGGCCAGCCAGATCACAGGGATACCAGCGTCACCCCGCAGATCACCAGCGCCGCGCCCGCCCAGCGCAGCCCGTTGACCCGCTCTTTCAAAAGGTATTTCGCCAGCACCGTCTCCATCGCGTAGGTTACCGCCGAGACCGGCACCGCGAAGCTCAGATCCGTCATGGAGAGCAGTTTCATGAATGCGAAAAACGAAATCGCCATCGCGACAACCCCCCCGATGACGAAGCGGTTACGCGCCAGCACGGCCAGCGCGCGGCCGATGGCCCCCGGACGAAAGTCGCGAATCTCGCCGTGGCGCCGCATACCCGCCGCCTGCAACACTTCGCCGGCCGTGGTCGCGCCTACCATCACCGCCACCAGTATCCATTTCATCGCAGGCCTCCGCCGGGTTCCGGCTCGCGCGGCGTGGTGGAAGGGGCGCTGCCACTCACCAGGGCCACACCGGCCATGATCAGCACGATCCCGGCCCACCGCCTGCCTGTAATGGTTTCGTGCAGCAGCACTTTGCCAATCAGCGCCACCAGCACGTAGCCCACGCTGGTCACCGGCAGCACGTAGCTCAGGTCCGCCCAACTCAACAGGGCCATGCGCGACAACTGCCAGACAATCAACAGCACCACGCCCAGCGCCACCCAGGGTTGGAACAGTGCGCCGATGAACTCCAGCGGGCCTGAGAGGTGCGCAGATTCCGGCAGCCCCCGCTTCATGAAGAAATCGCCGAACGCATTGGAGAAGACCACGATCACCGCACAAATCCAGGTCTTGAGCCGGAGGCGTGCCGTGTCTGACGTCATGCGGCCTGCTCTAATCGCCGGAATTGGCCGGAACGGGCGAAGCCTTGGCAGCCTTTTGTTCGGCCACGAACTTCTTCCGTTTCGTGCGCAGCGCCATGTACTCGCGGGCTTCCTTGGTAAGCCGGCGGCGTTCGTCGGTGTTGAAGATGGCCTTCTTTACGATGCGCCACACCACGCGCGGGCGGAAGAAATACTCGCCGTAGAACCGCTCCACGAAATCCACCAGTTCGCCCCGGTCCAGACCGGGATACACCACATTGGGTAACTGGTGTCCCGTTTCATCGGTCATCGAATCGATGGTGATCAGCCCGTTCTTCTTGACGTAATCGTAGAATTCCGTGCCGGGGTAGGGATGCGCAATCGAGACCTGAATGGTTTCCGTATCCAGCTTCTTGGCGAAATCGATGGTGCGGCGGATGCTCTCGCGCGTCTCGCCCGGCAGCCCGATGATGAAATCCCCGTGGATCAGCAGGCCCAGTTTCTTGCAGTTCGCCGTGAAGCGCTGCGCCATATCCACCGTGGCGCCCTTCTTGATGTTCTTGAGAATCTGCGGATCGCCCGATTCGTAGCCCACGATCAGCAGCCGGCAGCCGGCCTCCTTCATCGCCTTGAGGGTATCGTAATCGGTGGTCACGCGCGACGTGCAAGACCAGGTAAAGTTGAGCGGCTTGAGCTTCTTGCAAAGCTCGATGGTGCGGTCCTTCCGGTAGTTGAACGTGTCGTCGTCGAAGAAGACTTCCTTCATCCGCGGGAACTGTTCCAGCGCGTACCGCACTTCATTCGCCACGTCGTCGCTACTCCGCAACCGCCAGCGGTGGCCGGAGTGCGTCTGCGGCCACAGGCAGAACGTGCACAGCGCCGGGCAGCCGCGCGAGGTGTACAGCGAAACAAATGGGTTCAACAGGAAGGGGACGTTATAGCGCGTGATGTCCAGATCGCGCTTGTAGGTCTTCGTCACCCACGGTAGCGAATCCAGATCTTCGATGGCCGGCCCTTCCGGATTGTTGACAATCTGCCCG
This sequence comes from Candidatus Solibacter sp., assembly GCA_025361425.1. GTDB lineage: Bacteria > Acidobacteriota > Terriglobia > Bryobacterales > Bryobacteraceae > Solibacter. The sequence goes on from JANYAH010000148.1 coordinate 3,548, forward strand.
TTCCTGCGAAAACTTACGCCGGGCAGTTCTTCCAGGGGCTTGCCGTTGGCGTAGTCTACAATCTGGTGGTCGAACTCCCGGCGCACCACGAAATCGATCGCCTTGGTCCCCAGCAGCGTCTTATCCGGCTCGGTCGTCACCGGCGGCCCTACGAACGCCACCTTCAATTTCGGGTTGACGTCCTTCATCATCTCCGCCATCTTCACGTCCACGTGAAAACCCGGAGTCGACGTATATAGCACCAGCAGTTCGAAATCCTTGCCCATCTCGATGGTTTGTTCAATCGAGATCTTGTGCGGCGGCGCATCCACAACCTTGCTGTCCGGCAGCATTCCCGCCGGATAGCACAGCCATACCGGGTACCAGTACGACTCGATTTCGCGCGATGCCGGCCAGCGCGAACTGGCGCCGCCGTCGAATCCTTCAAAAGACGGCGGATTCAGAAACAGTGTTCTCATGCAATCTCCCGTGGACTGGCGGTCGATCTATTGGCCTTCGGCTTCGGCGGCCGACCCAAGCTGAAAAGCGTCGATGGAAAAGTTGCTGAAGTCGATGGTCAACTCAGCCTTGCCGACAAACCTCACGTCCGCAACGCTCAGCACCTGCCTCGGTACCGAGATTCCATCACGGATTTCGTACTTTCTTATGAATGCCACTTTCTTCAGGAAAATCGAGGGATTCTTCACCAGGTAGCCCGACTCCTGCACCTTTAGAAACGTGCGCGCGTCAATCCAGACTTCACCCTTATACAGCCCTTCGCGCTTCTGCCTGGGACTGACTTCGAACACGTGCACATCGCGCCCGCTAGTCCGGTTCACGCCTTTGTATTTGAACTTGTAGTTCAGCGGGGTGACGGCTATCGCGGGCGACTGCTGTTTCTGCGCCTCCACCTCGGCGGTCAGGTACCGGGTGATGATTTCCTTGTTGACAATCCCGTCGCCTTCGAACTGGGCGCGCTCGTACCGGATGAGACCGAGCGGCGATATGCGCCGCAACGCGTGCAGGCGGCCATGCTTCTTCAGCTTGGGAAGTGAGGCGTCGATCTCCACATCCATCGACAAACCTCGCGCCCTCAGAGCCTGTACTTGAGAAGCATTGCAGTAATTTTCA
>JANYAH010000192.1 GCA_025361425.1 Candidatus Solibacter sp.
TTCCCCACTGTTTTTCTCAATCCCGCTAATCTGATAGTCGGGCAGGCCCAACATGATCTCGTCGTTGGTCAAAGCATGTCTCCCAAGATTGTTTTACCAATCTGGGATCAGGGTCTGCCCCCGTTGTTGATCAAGAGCCAATCGAACACCTCCCCTACAGGCCCACTTCGACATTAAGTTCGACATTCCGCTCGGGATTCCGTTTCTGGTGTGTCATTTGCGGGCAGGCGAAGTCAACGAACACCAGCGCTGGTCGTATCGATTTATGCTGGAACGGAATGCACGTTGATGCGAAAGGGACGGTCGGGCAGTACCCCGTGCTTCTGGTGCGCACCACGCTCCGGCACCTCCGGTCCCGGATGAAGTGGGGACTGGCAGAATTACAGGCGGCGGCCGGGTTGGCGCCGGGAAGCGGGCGCGCTCTCGTCAGGGTTTTACGCGCCGAGGGGCTGATCGAAGCCGTCGGCCGCGAAATCTGGAGCATGACACAAGCGGGAGTCACGTTTTCGGCGGCAACGGCGGCCCAGCAGGTCACCCGTGCGACTGCCGAAAGAACGCTGTCGGAGTTTCTTGAGCGCGTGACCGAGGTCAACCAGAACCCTTACTTCTTGGCCAAGGTGACCACTGTCGTTCTCTTCGGCAGCATGCTGAAACCCGAGGTGGAACGGTTGAGCGACGTTGACGTCGCCGTCGAGTTGGCCCGGAAAGAACCGGATTTCGACCGAGCACAGGGGCAGAATCAGCAACGGGCCGAGGAGTTGGCCAACGCGTCCGGAACTGGTTGGAGTGGGAGGGCTGCTGGTATTGGGAGGCGTTCAGGTTCCTGTACAGGCGTTCCACGGAAGGAATCCTCTTCGAAAGCAAGCCGCGCCAACCCCCTGAACAGTCGCCGGGACCCTCGCGGGCACTTCTGTGATTTGGGCGTAACCGGCCCGTGGACGTGACGGGGCGTACAGGGAGCGATCTCTGGGGCGCCGTTCGGGGCTAGTTTACGATAAGGTTCTTCTGCCCTTGGGCAGTCGCCGAGTGCCGCGTCGCTGGTTATACGGCTTACTTGCGCTGGCCGTTGATCTGGAAGTGACACGATGCCAGAAGGCTTGGCGCTCATGACCCCGCCCTCCTCCCCGCCCTCCTCAGCTCACTACCGCATCACTGCTAAACTCGGCGAAAGGCTGTATGGGCGCCGTCTACCGTGCCACCGGCGCCGGGCTCAATAGCGAAGTCGCCTTCTGGTTCTTTCATCGACAGCCGTGCGCACGCCAAGATTCAAGCCCTTGCAGGCCGGGTCTGGACTGGGCACCGGAATGAGCCCGCACTTCACCGCGAAACCCGCAAGGAGGCTGGCCACAAATCGCGAACCCTCCGCGCCACTCGCCTCCGGGGCAAACCAGGAGACTCGCCAACTGAAACGCGCCACGGCTGTATGGGAATATCTGGTAGGGTCGTATTCACCTACATCAGGCTCCCTACCAGACTATCCCGAATGAGGTTTTCGTGCTTGAAGAGTTGGTACGTGGGGTCGGCACCCGTAGAAGCAGTTCCTGCAAGGTCCGGCGTTTGGGGTCGTGGGCTTCTCTTCCATTGGGCTGGCGACGGGGCGCCACGCCGGTCCAGTGTACGACAAGACGGTATATCAGCCACGATCTTGCAGGCGCCCTCGTTCGGTGCACTTCGCCTTGGCGAATCCAATCGAAAGTCCCGCTAAAGACAGAGTGGCCTATTTATTCCCCGCCGCCGTGGACCGCTCCGCTTCACCGGACCAGTCCCGAATCACGTTGAGCTGGTGCGCCGCCGGGCCTTCATCGCGCCGGATCATGAGGAACGGCTTGCCGTCCGTCGAGGGCTGGTAGTTCGAGAAGCGGTAATCGTTCAAGGGGAAGGCGGTCCGATCAAAAAGTCTGCGCGGCGCTCCGAAGGAACCGTCCGGATGGAAATCGACGTCGACCACCGCCTCGACGGTGACGTAAAACAACTCTTTGCGATCCGGCGACCATCGGGGCTGAGAACCGCGACCGGGATCCGGTTGGCCGCTCCGGGATAGGACTGTACGTAGACCTCTCTTCGTCCCGATTCATCGGAAGCGTAGGCGCTCCAGCCTTTGGCGCTTCCGGAGCCGGAAAACGTGCCGGGCCAGAATCGCGCCTCCCCTTCGTTGGCTGGCGTGACCCGCAGCGGCGTGGTCTTCCCATCCGGCGAGAGCATCAGCATGTCGCGGCTGGTCTTGGGTTGATTTGTGTAGAGCACCGTCCCGTCCGCACCACCGACTGCGGAAACTGGTCATAGGGCGCCTTCAGCAGAACTTCCGCGGGTCCCGATCCATCGGCGGGTCGGGCGTAGATGTCCCAGTCGCCGCCGCGATTGGAGCCGAAGATGATCCGCTTGCAGTCGGCGGACCACATAGGCAGCATGTTGCTGGAATTCCCCGAGGTCAGCGGGCTGCGGGCGCCGTGCTGCAAATCGTGGATCCAGATGGACGGGCTGCGGCGGACGGCTGCCTTGGTCCCGTCGGGCGAGAGGCTCACCTCGCGATACAGATCCTGATCGGGGCTCACCGCCTCGCTCCTTCCCTGGCGGTCCACCCACACCAGCGACATCTTGGCCGGGTTGCCGGGTGCATACACCGCAGTGCGCGTGTGGATACCGCGAGCCAGCCCTGGCATTCGGTTTCCATGTCGAAGTAGACGTTGGAGAGGACCGTGGTGTCGGCGGTGGTGGGTGCGGGATGAGCAGTCAAACGGCGCCGCCCTCATGCTGCCGCTCTCATTGACCAGCAGGAGGCGTCCGCCGGAACCGCCAGCGGGGTCGAACACTCCCCACGCGAACGAAGTACTGGGCAGGACCAGCTCCCATTTGCGGGACGCGAGCGACAAGACCGCGGTGCCCTGCCTTTGTCTCCAAACTGCGAACAGGACATGGCGTCCGCTGGGGAGGGCTTGAGCGATTCGGGAGTTCCGCCGCCGGCGGGAACCAGCAGGAGTCCGGAACCGAGCGACGCCGCGTAAATGATGGTGTTGTCCTCGTTCCAGGTCCCACCCTGGGAATAAGGAGCTTCGACGACCCGTATCGGCGCGCCCCCGGCCACCTCCGCCTTCTAAATGAATCCACGCGCGAAGAACGCTACCCACTGCCCGTCGGGCGCAAAGAACGGTTGCCTGGCGCCGTTGGAACCGGGTACCGGGCTGGCCTCAAACGCATTGAGGTCGTGCAGGTAGAGCTGCGTTTCGCTGGTGCCCTGCTGGGTGGCGTAGGCGATGGTGCGGCCGTCGCGCGTGATGGCGGGATAGCTGATGATTTCCTGCCCCGGCGGAAGCGGGATGGTCAGACGGGCCTGAGTTTTCGAGTCTTCCGCGAGCTTGGTCGCGCGATACGCAACAATCCCCAACCCCAGCGCCACCGCTGCCAGCACGGACGCTGCGATCCAGGGCAGGCGACGCGAGCCCAGGAGGTCCCGCAGTTGGTCTATCCGGATCTTGCACAATCTCACGAGCACGACGGGATAGTTTCGGTAATGGTCTGTCAGGTAGTTCGTTTCCGGCCCGTCAGCGAAGCGCGCCATGCGGTCGGCATCCTGCGCGAAGGTGTCGGGGATGACCTTGATAGAGGCGTAGCGGTGCGCTCTCGACGAGGTCGCAGTGCGCCCGGGTGCGGCCGACGAAAAGCGCAAGGAGGAAGCCGAACTGCAGCAGCAAGCTGCGATGTTTCGAGCCGCAGTTCAGTATGGGCAGGAACGCTCGTGGAACAGGCGGAGTGTGGGAGGAATCGCGGGGGCAGATTCGACCCAAAGGTCATAATGGCTGCCGAAAGGCCCGGGGAATGGCGATCCAGGTGATTGTGAACTTGTAGAAGATATCAACAGATAAGAGGGGGGGTTTTGGTTCTTAAGCTCTTTTTCTTCTTGCTTTACGCTACGAGCTGATGCAGAATATCACAGCAGGATGTTCAAAACGGAAATCCTGGTGGGTAAGTAATAGGGATACGTGTGGGGTGCTCCACGCGGATGCCCCTGCATGGAAATTCAGCTGAATCAGACCGGAAAGTCCAAAACGGAAATTCGGGTGAAAAGGGGTAAAGTAAACATGATACGTAGCATTTGCGGCCTCGTCGCTTGCCTCGTCGTGGCACTGTTCCTGCTGCCGTCTTCGTCGCCGGCGCAGATCACTACCGGCTCGATAACAGGACGGGTCGTCGACTCAACGGGAGGTGTCGTTCCCGGTGCGAGTGTAATCCTGATCAGCGAGACGCGTGGCACCAAGAGCGCCGCGCTGGCCACCAATTCAGACGGCGACTATGTGTTCCCGAACGTCACCGCCGACACGTACACCGTCGCGGTCACCGCCAAGTCGTTCAAGACCTTGCGGCGCACGGGGGTCGTGGTTAGCGGCGCCGACCGTATCGGCGTGCCGCCGCTGACGCTCGAAGTGGGCGGAACCACCGATACGGTCACCGTGGCTGCCGAAGGGGCGCTGGTGCAGACGCAGAGCGGCGAGCGGTCGTTCGCCATCACCACCAAACAGGTCGAAAACCTGCCGATCGCCCGGGGGAACTTCGCCAATCTAGTTTTCTTTACTCCGGGCGTGAAAGATGTCACACCCAACGACCTCCAGAACGGCGGGCGGCTGGGCGGCGCCAGTCAGGACAACATCATGATGGACGGCATCTCGGCCATGGACACGGGCAACAACGGCCAGATGCTGAACATGAACATCGAGTCGATCGGTGAAATCAAGATTCTCACCCAGGGGTATCAGGCGGAGTATGGCCGGTCCAGCGGATTGCAGATCACGGCGGTGACCAAGAGCGGCACGAACCTGTTTCACGGGTCGGGCTACGGCGTCTTCACCGACTCGGACTGGAATAAAAAGTCGTGGACGGCGCAGATGAACGGCGACGCGAAGTCGAAGGCGAGCCAGCAAATCTACGGCTACACCATTGGCGGCCCGCTGGTGATACCGAAAATCTTCAACGGGCGCAACAAACTGTTCTTCTTCTACGCGCACGAGTTCCGGCCGCAGACCTTGTCGCCCTGGGGCAACCCCATCCGGCTGCGTTTGCCGTCGGCGCTCGAGCGCAAAGGCGACTTCTCCCAGAGCCGCGATAACAACGGCGCACTGCTCCCCCCGCTGACAGACTATCAGACGGGCGCGCCCTTCCCGAACCAAACGATTCCGGCCCAACGGCTGTATGCCCCCGGCGTGGCGGTGCTCAGCCGCTATCCGCTCCCGACCACGGAACAAGCGGTGGGGACGAACTACAACTTCCAGATCGAAGCGCCGACGTACGCTCAACTGACCCAGCAGCCAGCCGTCCGAATCGACTACCAACTGTCGGACAAGCTGCGGTTCTCGGGAAAGTACTCGGGGCAGTTGCAGCGACCGGTGACGACACCGGGCCAACTTCCGGGCTTCTCGGATGCCTACGCGCCGCATCCCTACATCAAGAACTATGGCATCACGGTTAACTACATGATCAGCGCGACGACGTTCATCGAGGGGACGTACGGAAGAATCCAGAACGAGTTGGCGGGCGGCAACGAAGCCGGCATTCTCGTCAACGAAGAGTCGAACCGCCTGAAGACTCTAAAGGACTTCCCGCTGCTGTATCCGGACGCGGGCGTGCTGGATCCGCAGTCCTACGGCTTCAAAATTATGGAGTTGACCAAGCCGCCGTACTGGGACGGCAAGTCGATGAACCTGCCGCCGCAATTCAATTGGGGCGGCCGCATCGGGGCGGCGCCGCCCCAGCAGCGTTATCCCGGCTGGCTGAACATCAACCGGACGCAAGACGTGGCGATCAGCATGACGCACGTCACGGGGCGGCACACGATCAAGGGCGGGTACTACCTGAACCACAGCTACAAGGCGCAGAACGCGAACGTCGCCTTCCAGGGCACCGTGAACTTCGGCAACGACACCAACAACGCCCTCGACTCCGGGTTCGGCTACGCGAACGCGGCGCTGGGGATCTTCACGCAGTACACGCAGCAGTCGCGGATGGTCGAAGGCAGCATGCTGTACAACCAGACAGAGTTCTACATCCAGGACAACTGGAAGGTGACCAACCGCCTGACGCTGGACTACGGGATGCGGTTTGTGAATCAACAGCCGCAGTACGACCAGTTTGGACAGATGTCGAACTTCTTCCCCGATAAGTGGAAGGCGAGCGATGCGCAGGTGCTGTACATCGCAGGGTGCAGCAATGGCGCAACCACGTGTTCGGGCAACATCCGCAACGCCATGGATCCGCGCACAGGGAAGATTCTGACGGCGGTGGGGGCGGCGAACACGCAGGCGGCAATCGGGACGCCGATTCCCGGCACGGGCAATCCGCTGAACGGGATTATCCAGGCGGGCAAGGGGATCGCGAAGACGAACTATACGTGGCCGAAGCTGGTGTTTGCGCCGCGGTTCGGGTTTGCGTACGACGTGACGGGGAAATCGGACTGGGTGGTGCGCGGCGGCGGCGGGCTTTTCTACGACCGGCCGGACGGGAACACGGTGTTCTCGACCCCGGGCAATCCGCCGATCGCGCAGACCAAGGACCTCCGCAACGGGCAGTTGACGACGCTCGGGCAGGGGCTAAGCCCGCAGCCGGTGCCGGGCATGTCCACCTTCCAATATGAGGCGAAAATCCCGACGTCTCTCCAGTGGCAAATCGGCATCCAGAAGTCGCTGCCGTTGGGGATGGTCGGGGACGTGTCGTATGTGGGCAACCACGGCATCAACCGCCTGGGGGCGACCCAGAACGGAGCGGGTCAGAACCTGAACGCGGTGGACATCGGCGCGGCGTATCTGCCGCAGAACCAGGACCCGACGCTCGGCACCAACGCGACTCCCGGGGCATCGGCCTACACGTCGAATCTGCTCCGTGCCTTCAAGGGTCTCTCCGGAATCAACGAGAACCAGACGCGGTTCTGGGACACGTATCACTCGCTGCAATTCAACGTGAACCGGCGGTTCGCGCGCGGGTTCTCGTTCGGCGCGAACTACACGTATGGGATCAGCCTCAAGGGCAACACGGGGCTGAGTCAACGGTTCCAGCACGCGGCCGACGGGACCATCTCGCTGCGTTCCGACCAGGCGCAGTGGGAGAAGCTCAACGAGAAGCTGGATGTAGTGCCGCATTTGTTCAAGGCCAACGCCATCTGGAACAGCCCGGGCATCCAGAACCACGGCGCCGTGCTCCTCAATCTGACCAGGGACTGGCAACTCTCCACCGTGGCGACGGTAGCCTCGGGGGGGACCTACGGCATCGGCTACAGCTACCAGAGCAATGGCGGCAATGTGAACCTCACAGGGTCTCCGGACTGGGGCGCCCGGGTGGCCCTGCTCGACGGGCTAGGCAGCGGATGTTCGGACAACCAGTACGCCCAGTTCAATGGCTTGGCCATACGTCCGCCGACCTTCGGCAGCGTGGGCATGGAGTCAGGCCGCAACTACATGCGCGGCTGTCTGACCAGGAATGTCGACATGTCGCTCGTGCGAAGGATTCGCGTCTCCAAGAGTGAGAGATACCGTGCCGAGTTGCGGGCGGACGTCTTCAACGCGTTCAACATCGTGGACATTAACGGCCGGAACGGATCGGCGCAGTTCACCAGCCCGACGAACCTGACGATGGTGAACAGCCAGTTCAACACCGACGGCAGTCTGAACCAGAGCCGGCTGAAGCCGAATAACTCCGGCTTCGGCGCGGCAACCGGCGCTCGGGGGCTGCGCAACATTCAGCTGCAACTCCGCTTCGGTTTCTAAGCTGGAGCGCGGTCTGCTCTTCTCACACGGGGGAGAGGCGTCATGCTGCAACATGACGCCTCTCCTGGCCAACGCGCGGCCCGCGTGACACGCTACCCCGGTCCACAGCTTGCCGTAAGGGGCTGGCGTCCCAAGGAGTGCTCATGGAGAACAGAAGAAGGTTTTTGCAGGCGTCGGCCGCGGCGGTGACTGCCCGTTCGGTTCTTGGCGCCAACGACCGGGTTCAGATGGCGATCATCGGCACCGGCACCCGCGGCAACCAGGTATTCACGGGATTCAGCGCACACACCGATCAGGTGTTCGTGGCCGCCTGCGACGTGGCCGCGGACCGGCTGGACGCCTTTGTGACCAGCCACGGGAAGATGGACACCTACAAAGACTACCGGCGCGTCCTGGAGCGTAAAGATATCGACGCCGTTCTGATCACCGCTCCCGATCACCAGCACGAGCCGATTCTCCAGGCGGCGCTGAGCGCCGGAAAGGACGCTTACATCGAGAAGCCCATCTCGAACTCCATCGGACCGGCGCAGCGCATGGTGGAGGCCGTCCACAAGTCGGACCGCGTGGTGCAGGTGGGGCTGCAGCAGCGTAGCTGGCCGCACTTCCAGGAATGCGCCCGGCTCATCCGGGAGGGCTACATCGGAACGGTCCGGCAGTCGGTCATGTACTACGGAAACTACATGCGGGTGCCCGAGGTGGATCCGCCCACGCCGGTTCCCGACACTCTGGACTGGCAAGGGTGGCTCGGTCCTGCCCCGCGCAAGCCCTACGCTCCCAGCCGTCAGCGAACCTGGCGTGCCTACTACGACTACGGCGGGGGGATGATCACGGACTGGGGCGTACACCTGGTGGACGTCGAACACTGGTATTTGCAAGCCGACTCCAAGGGGCCGGCAAAAACCACCGCGGCTTCCAACTACCTGACCACCACGCGGCCCGACCGCGACCAGACGCCGGACACCTTTTCGATCGTCTGGGAGTACGACAACTACATCGCCACCTTCACCAACACCTCGCCGGCTGGGCTCGACGGGATTCCGGGGACCGGTAACTACTTTTACGGCGACAAAGGAGTGATGCTGGTGAACCGTTCGGGCTACCGGGTCTTTCCGGTCGCGGGCCGGATGGGCGGAGGCCGCGGGCCGGCGGGGCGAGCGGGCCAGCCGGCGCCGAACCTGCCGCCGCCTCCCCCGCCCATCGAGCCCAGGAAGGGCGAGGGCGGAAGGGATGCGACACCCCTGCACGCGCGCAACTTCCTGGACTGCGTGAAATCGCGGCAGAAGCCGACCTGCCATATCGACATCGGCTTCCACTCTTCACTGCCCTGCATCATCGCGTTGATGGCGATCCAGCAGGGGCGTGCGTTCACGTGGGATGGCAAGACCGCCAAAGCGGTGTAAGAAGCCGCCGACGTTTCAGACCACGGATATCGGCCCCGGAGGAGAACTGCCGGGGCCCCCAGCCCTGGGCCGGCGTCTACCAGGCCTTTGGCTACGGCAACGTCTGCCCCCAGGGCCACAACCTGCAGTGGACCCAACCGCCCTGGGTCTTCATTCATCGGTAGACAACGGTAACCCAGGCAAGGACTCCCTGCGCGTCAACGTCTGGACGCCATCCGTGAAACCGGCCAAAACGAAGCCGGTCCTGGTGTGGCTCTGGGAATGCCATGCCTTAGTAGAAATGTTCCCCTTTTGTGCAAAGTAGAAATGTCCTATTGACGAGGTCAGGCTGGAGAGGTGGGATCAGGAACACTTCTCATGACGCAACGGGACCGCGACGGTGCACACGCCGACTTGCACGTGAGTGTCATTTGGGCTGTTCCATCTCCGGTTCCTCACCTCCGCCACGCGCGGTTCGACATCCCAATCGCCGCAGTAGAGCGCCCGCATGCCGCCAGGCGTGCGACCTTTGCCCCTCGTGCTAGTCTGAGTTGATCATGCGCAGACGTGTGTTCCTCCGGATGGCGGCCGCGGCCGCCGTGGGGCCGGTGAGCGGTCTCGCCCAGCGCCGCGGCGCAACTGATGCCGTGACGCTCGACGCCGCGGCGCGTGCCTACCGCGTCCAGCCCGGCGGCAGCATCCAGCCGGCGCTCGAGGCGGCCGCGAAGGATCCGGCCAACAAGATCGTCTACGTCCACGCCGGGACCTATCGCCCGGCCGCACACGGGCAGGCGCTGATCTGGTTCAACAGGCGGCACGACGGCATCACGCTCGAAGCGGTCGGCGAGGTGGTGCTGACCGCCGCCAATCCAGCGATCGCCGATAACAAGGCGCCAAGCTTCCCGGCGGTCGTCAATCACGTCGTCTATTTGGGCGACGGCGTATCGACGAAGACCGTGCTGCGCGGTTTCCGCGTCACCGGCGCGAACAACTACACCACCGGCACCGGCGAGCGCTCGCCAATCGAATCCGATGACCTGCGCAAGACGCCGTTCTTCTATCTCGATGGCGGCGGCATCAAGATCTATGCGCGCGCCTATCCGACCATCGAGCGCGTCGAGGTGGTCGGCAATTACACCAGCCCATGCGGCGCCGGTGTCTCCGTGGAGCACCTCGGCCGGCCGCTCGACGCCGCGGTGTTCCGCGACTGCATCTTCCGCGACAACCGCACGCAGGTCACCGGCGCGGCGTTCGACCTCCTGCACGGCAGCCGCGCCACCCTCGACAACTGCCTGTTCGTCGGCAACATCGCGAATCTCGGTGCGGACTACGTCGGCCTGCTGACCGGCGGCGAGTATCACCCGGAGCACGGCTCGGGTGCGATGACGGTGTTCGAGGGGTCCCGCGCGGAGGTCAGCCGCTGCACCTTCACCGGGAACTGGGCCGGCGTCGACGACAACGGCACCGGCAGCACTTACGTGAAGTCGATCTTCTGGAACAACACGTTGAAGGGCGGGATCTCTACCGGGGCGCGCTACGAGATCGACATCACCAGCGGCGGCGGTGTACGGGAATCGTTCATCCACGGCGAGACGAACGACCTGCGGGGGACGATCGATCGAGCGGTGAACACCTTTGATCCGCCGGATCCGCGCTTCGACGCGCAGTTCGTGCCGCAGGCGCCGGAGTACGGGGCGGTGGGCTACCGGCCGGCGGCCGCGGCATCGCGCGGCCGCACCAGCCGGTAGCCGATCGTGACCCTGTTCGCGGACGCCGATTCGCGAATTGAGCATGAACGGAGCGGCGTTGGCGGCGGATCAGTTTGGTGATCGCGTGACAAGCCGGGCAAGCCTTCTTTAAACAATAGGTGCCTGATGCAGAAGACCTTTGCAGCCGACCGTTGTCCGATCAGGTGTCCGATCAGGTGTCCGATCAGGTTGTCGTTAACAAGTCAAGTTGTCCGGTTTTATAAATACGTGATCTGTCCGCTTTGTAAAACAAAGCGACGCGGCCGTTAGGCCGCCGCCTTGGTTTTGGGTTTGGCCGTTGCTTTTGCCTTGGCCGTTTTCTTGGTGATGA
>JANYAH010000230.1 GCA_025361425.1 Candidatus Solibacter sp.
GGCGATCACGGTGACGCCGTGCTCGCGGATGTGCCTGGCGATGCGCGCGACCAGCGGGGGAAAATCGCGCGCGTAGCCCAGCAGCGGGTCGGCCTGCTTCTGCTTTTGCAGGATCGACATGGTGACCTCGGCCAGGTAGTCCAGCGCGAGATAATCGAGCGGGCCTTGCTCCACCAGACGCACCGGGGCTTCCAGCCAGTCGCCCCAGAAGCCTTGGCCGTTGGCGATGCGGATCATGGGCGCTCCCATGCTTGAGAGGGGGCAGGGGCGGGCGTCGCGTGTTGCATGCATGCCTCCAACGCAAAGGACAGAATGCCGCGGGTATCAAGCGGATCGACGACGGCGTCGCAATGGCCGCGGGCGGCGGCGTAACGCGCGTCCAGCCAGCGCTCGTAATCGCCGCGTGTGCGTTCCACCGCCTCGCGCAGATCCTCGGGCAGCGGCCCTCCCTTGCACTTCTCCAGGTCGGCGGAGTAAAGCGCCACGACGGCGGAATCGCCCTCCATCACGCCGATGCGCGCGGTGGGCCAACTGAAGGTGAAGTGGGGGTCGAAGCCCTGTCCCGCCATGGCGTAATATCCGGCGCCGCTGGCGTGATTGAGTGTGACCACGATTTTGGGCACGGTGGCGCAACTCATGGTCTCCACCATTTCGGCGCCGGCGCGGATGATGCCCTCGCGCTCCGCGTCTGGCCCCACCATGAAGCCGGAGACATCCTGTAGATAGATTAGCGGCGTGCCGAGCCGTTCGGCGGCCTCCACGAAGTACGCCACCTTGCGCGCGGACTCCGCATAGATGATGCCGCCGATGCGCGGCCGTCCTTGCGCCTTGAGGAAACCGCGACGGTTGGCGACCACGCAGACCGGGCGGCCCTCCAGGCGCGCGTGCCCGCACAGCATCTCCGGGGCGTATTCCGGCTGGAACTCGGTGTAGTCGGCTGCATCGAAGATGCGCAAGAGGACGTCTTCGATTTCGTAAGGCATGCGATGGCCGGCAGGCAGCACACCGCGCAATTCGGAGGCGTCGCGAGCCGGCGGAGTGGCGCCCGCGGGGGCGGCCGGCGCGGCGGGGAATTGGCGAAAACGCCGGCGGATCCGCGCCAGGCAATCGGCATCGTCCTTAGCCACGTAGTGCGCCACGCCGCTGACGGAGGTGTGCATGCGCGCGCCGCCGAGCGGTTCGGATTCGATGATCTGGCCGGTGGCGCCTTTTACCAGATTGGGCCCGCCGAGCCCCATGAAACTGGTGCCTTCCACCATGATGATGCAATCGCTGAGCGCGGGCAGGTAGGCGCCACCCGCGATGCAGGGGCCCATCACGGCGGCGATCTGCGGGATACGCAGTTTGCGGCGCATCAGCGAGTTGTAGAGGAAGATGCGGCCGGCCCCGTACTGCCCCGGAAAGATGCCGTCCTGGTAGGGCAGGTTGACGCCCGCCGAATCCACCAGGTAGACGATGGGCAGGCGGTTGCGCATGGCGATTTCCTGCGCGCGCAGAATCTTGGTGATGGTTTCCGGCCACCAGGCGCCGGCCTTCACGGTGGCGTCGTTGGCCACGATGACGGCGGGGCGGCCCTCAATGCGGCCGAGTCCGGTGACGATGCCGGCGGAGGGCGCCTGGCCATCGTAACGGTCATAAGCGATCAGCAGGCCAATCTCGAGGAAGCGGGAAGCCGGGTCGATCAGAGTGGTAATGCGCTCGCGGGCGGTCATCTTGCCGGACTGGTGCTGGCGCTCGATGCGCGCCTGGCCGCCGCCCTCGCGGAGGCGCGCTTCCAGCGTCTGAATCTGTTCGACAAGGTGGCGCATGTGCGCCTGGCGGGCGACGTCCACGTTATTTCAACTTGGAAAAATCGGCCGGATCCATGTAGACGGATTCCGGCGACTTGGCGAGAATCTTGCCGGCAGCCTCGGATTCGGCGGCGACCTTCTTCCATTCCGGATCGCTCCGGAAGTCCGCCCAATTCTTCTTGGCCGCTTCCATGCTGGGGTGTACCACGATGTAGATCAGCGTGGTCTTGGATGTTGCGGCTTCCTGCGGGATCCAGTAACCCACGCTCTCGATACCATGGCGCTTGAAGATTTCGATGGTGTGGTCGCGAAAGCGCGCCTTCAAAGCTTCCAGTTTGCCTTCATTACAGGTGTAGGTGCGTAATTCGTAGACGCGGTTTTGCGCGAAGGCGAAACCGGCGAAAAGCACGAAGAGGCCAAGTAAACGTGTCATGAGAGTAGTGTATCGTGGCGCGAGGCAAGCACGATGGGCAAGCAGGTGAAGCCACTAGACTGCTAGTTCGCCATGGTACAGCATCTCTTTCGGCAGGAAATGCGCCTTGACCACGAGGCGGCCCAATTGGGTGGTGAAGAGGATTTCGGTATCGTGCGTATCGAGTGGCAGCATCTCGCGGGAAAACCCGAAGAGGAAGCTCGATCCGGTGCCGATTTGGCGCGCCACCACACCCGCCTGCACGGCATCCCGCCCCTTCGCCTGTAGACTGCTGAGACCCTTGAGACGGTCCAGATCGTCCTGTTCCTGGCGGCGCGACACGGTGGAATCGTCGTCTTCGCCCGCGCCCACGGATCGGACGCCCATCAGCGGAATCCCGCTGACTGAGATGGCATAGCGCGCCTCGAAGGCTTCGGGCAGTGGGGATTTCATGGCGTCGAGCACGGGGCGGGCGCTCTCCCATCGCACCGTACCCTCGTACGGGGAGACCGCTCCGCCGCGCGGCGATCCACCGCCATTTCCGCGCCCGCGGCCCCCACTACCGGGCAGACTGATGCCGCCGATACCCGGGATGCCGATGCCGCCGCGGGAGCGTCCCGTGGTGCCGCCGGGGTATCCGCCGCCCCCACCCGGACCGCCGCCGGGATATCTGCCGCCGGGGTATCCGCCGCCAGTGCTGGCACCAGTGTCGGGACCTGCCCCGGAGGCGTATTGCGCCTTGATCTGTTTGGCCCAGGGCGATTTGCCGATCAGGCGGTCGATCTCTTCGCTGGTCCAATCGGCGGGCGCCTTTTTGTTCCAAAAGTCCCCGGCGGCGCCGTGGAGCGGCAGCCCGGCGGCCACCCCCGCGCCGGCCAGCAGCAACATTTGGCGGCGGGATAGGAGACACTCGCGGTCGGCAGGCATTATGTATTCCTCAACGCCATGGACGCGCGCGCACCGCCGGTGCGTTTCGACGGCTTACAGGTCTTTCGCCAAGGAGAGGCCATCGGCGCCGTCCTCGTAGTAGCGCGCCACGCGCCTGAGTTTGCGGAACTCGTACTTTTTGTAGAACGCAATGGCGCGATGGTTCGTCACTTTGACCATGAGCCCTAGCCGGGTGATTTTGCGGCGGCGCAGACGGCGCAGCGTGCTGTCCATCAGGGCGGACGCGGCACCCTTGCCGAGGAAGGCCGGGTCCACCGCCACGGAGACCAATTCGGCGCAATTTCGTGCCGTGCCGGGGGAAACGGCGGCGATCGAGTACCCGCACACCTCAGTACCCCACTCGGCGACTAGAAACAGGCCCCCGCATTTGCGGGTATATTCTGCAAACAGGTTGCGATCGTATGCATCAGCGCCGAAGCTGGCCTCCTCTATTTTCAGGATCCGGTCCAGATCGCGCTGCCGCACGTGACGTGTGGAAAATCGTTTGTCCATTCTGTTATCCTTTATTTTTGCGCACTTGGAGAGTCTTGTAAAACCATGACAAGAAAATTACTCGGCAAGGATGTCCGGCCCCTTGACAAGGATTTCGGACGCGCGCATACTGGAATCATGTTGCAACTGAGTGGCAACAAGGATAAACCGGAATTGCCGCACGCGAGCCTGTTCGACCTCCGAAAAGGCGATGCCGCGATCCTCGACCGGATCGATTTACCCACCGAAGATGCGCGCCGCCTGATGGAAATGGGTTTCGTCCCCGGCATGCGCATCACCGCGGGGTTGAGCGCCCCCGGCGGCGATCCGCGCGTCTTCCAGGTGGATGGTTCGGAAATCGCACTGCGCCGCGATACCGCGCGCCGCTTGAAGGTCCGCGCCGAGAAGCATGACCATCCCGCCAATCCACATAAACCCATCAGGACTCCGAGGACGCCGTGAGCGAATGCAGCAGTTGCCATGGCTGCGGTAATACAGCGGTAGTGGAACTGCCGCGCCGTGCGGCGGTGCGCACGGTGGCGCTGGTGGGGCCGCCCAACTCCGGCAAGACCACGCTGTTCAATCGCCTCACCGGACTGCGCCAGAAGGTGGCGAATTTCCCCGGCGTGACGGTGGAGCAGCACACCGGAATCGCCGAACTGCCGGATGGCCGCGCCGTCAGTATCATCGATCTCCCCGGCATCTATAGCCTATCGCCGCGCTCCGAAGACGAGCAGGTGGCCTACGACGTGCTGCATGGCGCGCGCGCCGGAGCGCCCAAGCCCGAGGCCGTACTGCTGGTTTTGGATTCCACCAATCTGGCGCGCCATCTCATGCTGGCCGCGCCGATTCTGGCGCTGGGCCTGCCCACGCTCATCATCTTGAACATGGCGGACGATCTGCGCAATCGCGGCGGCAAATTAGATCTGCGTAAGCTCTCGCTCGAACTCGGCGCGCCGGTGGCGCTGATCAGCGCGCGCGGCGGCGAAGACATCGAACAAGTCTTCGATTTTCTAGCCGGCGCCATGGCCAAGCCGCTGCCCACCCTGCTACCGGTTCTGCACGATGTGCCTAAATGCCGCGAGTGGGCGGGCAGCGTCGGCAACAAGGCCGGCTATCTTCCGCCCATCGCGCCCAAATGGACGCGCCGCCTGGACTCGGTCTTCCTGCACCCCGTCGCCGGCCCGCTGCTCTTCCTGCTGGTGGTGGTGGGGGTGATCCGCACCATCTTCATGGCGGCCGCGCCTATCACCGATATCGCCACAAAGGCGTTCCAGATCAGCGGCAATTGGATGACGCACGCGCTGCCCGATTCGCTGGTCACCTCGCTGCTTATGGATGGGGTGTGGCGCGGGGTGGGCAGCGTGCTGGTGTTCCTGCCCCAAGTGCTGTTGCTGTTCCTCTTCATCGGCATTTTGGAAGATTCCGGGTACCTGGCGCGCGCGGCGCTGATTGCCGACCGCACCATGGCGCGCGTCGGCTTACAGGGCAAAAGTTTCATCCCACTGCTTTCGGCATACGGTTGCGCGGTGCCGGCGATTCTGGCGACGCGCACCATTGAGAACAAGCGCGACCGCATCGCCACCATTCTGATCGCGCCCTTCATGACGTGCTCGGCGCGCCTACCGGTATACGCGCTGCTGATTGCAGCCTTCATTCCCGACCGCAACCTGCTGGGCTCGGTGATCACGCTGCAAGTGGCCGCGCTGCTCGGCTTGTATCTGCTCGGCTTTCTGGCCGCGGTGTTGACGGCGCGCCTGTTGAAATCCAGCGTGCTGAAGAGCGCCCAGGCGCCCTTCCTGCTGGAGATGCCCTCGTACCGCTGGCCCACTTTCCAATCGCTGGGATTGCGCCTGCTGGACCGTTCCAAGGTTTTCCTGCAACGCGCCGGCACGGTGATTCTGCTGGTGACTGTGGTCCTCTGGGTGATGGCGCACCTGCCGTACACCGGCGGCAAAGCGCCCACTATCGAGAACAGCCTGGCGGGCACCATCGGCCGCACCATCGAGCCGGTCATCAAGCCGCTGGGCTTCAACTGGAAGATCGGCATCGGCCTGATCACGTCGTTAGCCGCGCGCGAGACCATCATCAGCACGCTGGGCGCCATCTACGGCATGGACCCGGATTCGCAGGCGCTGGATCTGCAAAAGGCGTTGAGGAAAGATCTAACACTGGGTGGCGCCGTCGCGCTGCTGATCTTCTTCGCCTTCGCCATGCAGTGCATGTCGACAGTGGCAGTGGTGCGCCGGGAGACGGGCGGATGGAAATGGCCCATCCTGCAATTCACGTACATGGGAGTGCTGGCGTACGTGGGCGCGTTCATCGCCTTTCACGTGATTAGTTGAGGGGGCGGCAGATCTACTGCCTCTCGAAGACCCAGTCGCGAACACGTTCCATGCCCGGCTCCCGATAGTGGTCGGCCATGGTCAGAATCGTCAAAGTCGCCCAATGAAGGCCCGGCGCATTCGCTGGTATCATCGAAATCACAGGCCAAACTCTATGCGCTATACGGTCATCCTTGAGCAGGAAGTAGACGGTGGATACGTCGCCACAGTGCCGGCACTGCCGGGCTGTGTATCCCAAGGCGACACTCGCGATGAGGTCATGAAGAATATCCCCGAAGCGGCGGATCTCTACATCGAAGACTTTATCGCCTCTGGTGACCCGGTCCCGAGTGAAGCGGGAAAAGAATACTTGCAACTGCTGAAAATACGCTGAACGGCGAAGGGCGTGCCTACTTCCCTTCGGCGGCTTCCACGATATCTTTGGCCGCCTTGCCCGCGGCTTCCTGGAACACTTTCGTAAAGAACTCGCGCGAACCCGGGGAACAGCCGATGTGCAGGCTGTCCCTGCCGTCCTCCACGAAGCCGAGATAGCCTTCCCAACCGAGATCGCTGAGCACGAAGCGCAGGCATTCGAGTTCCGCGGTGGGCAGCGCGGAGTAATCGATATCGAAGACGTGCCCGGAGCAGTGAGCCAGCGCTTCGGGCGTGCCCTTCTGGCGCATGTAATCTTCCGGTTCCACCAGTGAGGTGACGACCAACGGCCGGAACGGCCCCTTCGCCCCCATCTCCTCAAACAGGCGGCGCGTCTCGAAGGCGATGTAGGCCAGCGTGCCGATAGCCGAGGGCGACGCATCGGAGAGGTAATCCGAATCGGCGGGAAGATTCACAGCGTAGCCGAAATAGTTGGGCCGGTTCAAAGCTTTGACCAGCTTCTGGCCCAGAGCGGCGCGAATATCGTCGCTGCTGCGGAATACCAGGTCGTCCTTCTTGAGCCACACGCTGAGCCGGTGCGGCGCGCGGCCGTTGGTGACGAACTCGCTCTTGTAGCCCTGCGCCAGGCGCGCGAACTCCGCCGGATCGCGCCGATAGAGCGCCAGCAACTGCTCGGCGCGCCGGATTCGGAACCAGTAGGTGGGCGAATAGTCGCGCTGCATCTGCTGCTGTACGGCTTCGTTCAGCTCGCGATTCCAGGCGGGACTATGGGAGAAGAACATGCGCGCCACGGTCATCTTGTCCTTGGGAATGCCGCGGGCGCGGCGCGTGATTTCCTGCATCATCCCGACACATCCCTGGCCGCAGTGGTACGCGAACACGGCCCAATCGCGGCCGCCGAACTTGCGCTCCATGCCCGCCAGATAGTGTGCCGCCGCGGGGATGGCGCGTTCGGGCAGCATGCGGTCATCGCGCATCAGCACCTTGTAAGGCGTTCTTCGCGTGACCGTGCGGTAAGTGGTCTTGCCTTTGCCTTTGCCTTTGCCTTTGGCCTTCACGGCAACCTTGTCGCGCGTCGTTCTATATCGCGTGGCATAGGTCACCTTGAGGCCCATGCTGACGGCCGTGGCGCCGGAAATCTGCATGATGCCTTTGGGTCCGGTGGCGCTTTGCGCTTTAGGATTGCCCCAGCTTTCCAGAAAGCAGATGGCCTCGATTACCGACGCCGGCATGCCGCTGGCCGCCGCGGCCGAACGGAACAGCGCCTGCAATTTGGCATTGCCGACGACGCGTTTCGCGCCCGGCAGCGCGTCCGCCTCGCGCATGATGCTGAACGTCTGCGACTCGATCATGCGCTCGGTGCGGAAGTCCAACAGCGCATCGGAAATATCGTCGCGGGAGATGCCGATGCCGGATACGCGATGAGTCGGCGTAAAGTGATCCTGTCCACCCGCGTGCACGAAAGGCAAAAGCGCCAGCAGGAAGACATAGGGAAAATTCATTTCGTTTGTTAAAACCAGTGTAGCTTTAAGCGCGCACCAAATGGCTACATACTCTTAGACGCATGAAGCATCGGTAACGGTACGTACGCGGATGGTGAGATCACTTGCCGGCCGGAATCCACACCGCCCACCCCACCGGGCATTTTCTCCCCGTCCATTTCCAGGGACACTATGTTCCATGCGCCCTGCAGCGTATCGAGATCCTGCCCCATGGATTGCCTCGTAGCAGAGGCCGGAGCCTGTGCAAGCTTCAACACTTTGCACGTCCGCCACCTATTCGTCGCGCAGAATCTCGAGCGGTTTCCTGCCCAGAATTCTGAAACTCGCCGCCCATCCGGCCACCGTCGCCACCAGCGCGGCCGTGCCCACCGCGAGTGCGTGCGTCAAAAACGCCGGGTGAAAGTCGATCTGCAGGAGGCGCTTCAGCACCAACGCCGCGAAGCCCCCTGCCAGCAGGCTGCCCATCAATCCCGCCACCGTGCCCAGCGCCAGAAACTCCACCGAGAAGATCCACGCGATGCGCCGCCGCGTGGCGCCCAGCGTCTTCAGTGTCACCACTTCGCGCATCCGCCGGAACCGCGTGCCCGCCACGCTTGAGGCCACCATCACCGCACCGGCCAAAATCGTGAAGCCGGAAATGAAGCGGATCACCGACGCAATCCGTTGCACCACGTCTTCCACAATCTGCATCACGTCCGCCACATTCACCACTGTCACCGTGGGAAATTTCCGGTACACCACGCGCTGCATGGCCGCCACGTCCGCCGGCCGTACCCGCGCGCTTCCGTAGTACACCGCCGGGAGATTCTCCAGTTGTCCC
>JANYAH010000290.1 GCA_025361425.1 Candidatus Solibacter sp.
CGCGGATTCGTCCTCGGAACCGGCGCTGCCACCGCCGCCATCCTGACCACTCGCAGGGGCCTGTCTTCGCCCGCCACCGATCAGCGAGTCAACATCGACCTCACCAAGGAGACGGGCACCGTCCGGCCCGAACTCCATGGCCACTTTGCCGAGCACCTGGGAACCTGCATCTACGGCGGCCTCTGGGTGGGCAAGAACTCGAAAATCCCCAACATCAACGGCCATCGCAAGCAGGCCGTGGATTATCTCAAGGGACTGATCCCCGTGCTGCGCTGGCCCGGCGGCTGCTTCGCCGACGATTATCATTGGCGCGACGGCATCGGCGCCGCCGCCAAGCGGCCCAAGAACGTCAACATCCATTGGGGCATGTACACGGAGGACAACAGCTACGGAACCCACCAATTCATTGAGCTCTGCCGCCTGATTGGCGCGGAGCCGTACCTGGCCGGCAACCTGGGGAGCGGCACCCCGCAGGAACTGCGCGACTGGATGGAATACTGCAATTACCCCAAGGGCAGCTCACTCGCCGATGAGCGCGCCGCTAACGGATCGCCCGAACCTTTCAACGTGAAGTATTGGGGCGTGGGCAATGAGAATTGGGGCTGCGGCGGCAACATGACGGGCGACGAGTACGCCACCGCGTACCGGCGCTTCGCCACTTACCTGCGCCGCTTCGGCGAGACCCAGCCTTACCTGATCGCGTGCGGTCCGAACGGAAACAACAAGGAATGGACACAGAAGTTCTGGGGCAACATGCGCGGCGGCGCGCGTCCGGGCGGGTTCGCCATGCACTTCTACTCCAACGGTCGCGGGAATACCGCCACGCACTTCACGCTGGACGATATGCGCCAGCAGTTCGCCAGTTTTCCGAACATCGAGACGGCCATCGTGGAACAGCGCGCCCTGCTGGACACGCTTGCGCCGGCCAACCCGCGCTCCGGCCCCGTGGGCCTACTGTTGGATGAATGGGGCGTGTGGGATCGCATGGACCCCGAGGAAGAGAAGAAGTACGGCCGCCTGTTCCAGCAGATCACGATCCGCTCCGCGATCGCGGCGGCGCTGGGGCTCAACGTGATCCACCGGCAAGCGGGTAAGCTGGTGATGACCAACATCGCGCAGATTGTCAACGTGCTGCACGCGCTGCTGCTCACCGACGAAGATAAGTGCGTGCGCACTACCACCTACTACGTTTACGAGTTCACCAAGGCGCACCTGGGCCAGATTTCGGTGCAGACCGAAGGCGGGGCAACGGGCGCGATGGAGTTATCCGTGTCGGCGTCGCGCAAGGACAAAGATTTGACCATCACGCTGGTCAATCCCAAGCCGGATGTCACGCTGAACGTGAACTGTTCGCTGGCCGGGGGCAGCGCCACGGGAGCCACGGCGCGCATTCTGCACGATGCCGATTTAAACGCCGCCAATACTTTCGCCACGCCCAATCGGGTCGTTCCGCAGGCGCTGAAAGTTTCCGCGCAGGGCGGGACGGTGACGGCCGAACTCCCGCCGCTCTCAGTGGCCACGCTGCTGGTGAAGCTGGCGTAGCCGGGCATTACAGGGCGGGGCAGGCTCCTACCTCCGCAGATGCGCCTTCAGGAACCGTCCGGTGTGCGATGCCTTACACGCCGCGATGGCTTCCGGCGTGCCGATGACTACCACTTGCCCGCCGGCGTGGCCCCCCCTCGGGGCCGAGGCCAATCACGTGGTCGGCGGTCTTGATCACGTCGAGATGGTGCTCGATCAACAGCACCGTGTGCCCCGCGTCCACGAGGCGATTCAAAGATTCCAGCAGGCGCTCGATGTCCGCCAGGTGCAGACCAGTGGTCGGCTCGTCCAGGATGTAGACGGTGTGCTTAGAGCGCTGCAGCTTACTCAGTTCGGTCGCGATCTTCATGCGCTGTGCTTCGCCGCCAGAGAGCGTGGTCGCCGATTGTCCCAGTGTCAGGTACCCGAGTCCCAAATCGCTCAGCACCTCGATCTTCTTGCCGATTGCAGGCTCGCCGGCGAAAAAGCCGGCGCCTTCCTCCACCGACATATTGAAGGCGTTGTGAAGCGGCTGGTGGACACTCGCACGCTGCCCGGCGAGCACGACGCGGTGGAGGGCATGGAGCATGTGCACAAGGTAGTCAACATCGACCAATCGCCGATCGGCCGCAATAGCCGCTCCAACCCCGTCAATCCCGAGCCGATTTGCGTGGACAGCCGTATGCGCTGCGCCTCGCCGCCCGACAGCGTGCCCGAACGGCGATTAAAGCTGAGACAGTCCAGGCCGATGCCGAGCAGCAATTCCAGCCGCCCGCGGACCTCGCCCAGCACCTGGCGGCCGGCATCGGCACCGCTTCCCGCGAATTTCAGGGTACCGAGGAAGC